>SLHK01000076.1 GCA_007136165.1 Syntrophomonadaceae bacterium | reverse complement strand
AGCCACAGGGGTGCCAGGATAACCGATATTATGACCCCCAGGTAGCGAACGGCCCGCAGGTAGAGGCCGGTGGGCACATTCTGCCGGTATTCCTCGGCATGCTGTAAGTGGTGGAAAAATGTTACCGGGGCGATCATGGCGGCAGGCGAGGTGTCCACGAGGATGAGCACATGGCCTTCCAGCAGATGTATTGCCGCCACATCGGGGCGCTCCGTGTACCGTACCTGGGGAAACGGATTGTAGTAGCCTTCCGTGATAAACTCTTCCACGGATTTTTCCGCCATGGGCAGGCCGTCGATTTTTATTTTTTCCAGCCTGTGCCGCACCGTATCGACGATGTCCGGATTGGTGATGTCGTTTATGTACATGAGGCAGATATCCGTCTTGGAACGGGTGCCTACTGTAAAGTGCTCCGCCCTGAGGGAGGGGTCCCGCAGCCTGCGGCGGACCAACCCCACGTTAAAGATCAGGGTTTCCACGAACCCGTCCCGGGAACCCCTGGTGATGCGTTCAATCTCCGGTTCCTCGGGGCTTCTGCCGGGGTAGTCCCTGGTATCCAGAACAATGGCCTCCTCCTGGCCGTCCAGGAGAAAGGCCATGTGCCCGGCCAGGACCTGGTCGATTATCTCATCCAGATCCCGGCTTTTTTCCATCTCCATGTAGGGGATATGGCACCTGTAAAACTTCTCCAGGGTGTTTGGCAGCAGGTCTTCCCTTTTCAAACGGACCAGGCTTTGCAGGATCATGGTAATGACATCACTGTCGGCGAAGGCATCAACGAAAATGAGGGCAGCCTTTCTACCCCCCACTTCCATTTCCCGGAGGATGATATCAAAACTGACGTCGGCCCCCATCTTTTTCCGGATATATTTAAGGTTTTCCTCCAGCTTGCCGGAAAGCCTGTTTTTCTCCATTAAACCCCTCCTGTCCGCCCTCTAACCATGAGCCCTTCCTCCAGGAATTACTTACCGGTCCATGACACCGAAAGCCAGCTTGACATTGGCCTTGTAATCCATAATTTGCCCGTCCCGGACATTGGCCGTCAGGTTGTATACCTCCACGCCGGTGATATTGTCCACGGTTTTTGATGCGTCCTTGATGGCGTTTCTCACGGCATCCTCCCACCCCACGTTTGACTCGCCCACCAGTTCAATCACTTTAGCAACACTCACAGTTGTCACCTCGCAAATTATTAAAATACTTTCTTATTTTCTCCATATGTGCCCGCCTTATACGCCTTCTTCCGGAGGAAACGAGTAAAAATGAACAAAAAAAAAGCCCCGCCGGGCTAAATCATCTTCTCCCGCAATTTTTGCAGGATTTTCCTCTCCAGCCGGGATACCTGCATCTGGCTGAGATTTAAAGCTTTGCCCGTCTCCGCCTGGCTCATCTCCCGGAAATAGCGCAGGATAATCAGCTGCCTTTCCCTGCCGGAAAGGGCCTGCAGGGTTTCCCTCAGGAGGACTTTCTCCACCAGGTCTTCATGGGCCTCCAGGGCCACAACCTGCTCCAGGGGCCTTGCCCTCTCGCCCTCCCCCGCCGTCATACCCTGCAGGGACAGGGGTTCTAAGCAGGTTTCCTGGATCATGGCGATCTCTTCCCTTTCCATACCCAGGTGGGAGGCCACCTCTTCCACGGTGGGCTCCCGGCCAGAACGGGCCAGGTAGCGGCGGCGCATCTCCTGGAGCAGGGCACCTTTCCTTTTCAGATCCCTGCTGGTTTTGATGAGGGAATCTTCCCGCAGGTACCCTTTTATTTCCCCAATAATAACGGGGACCGCATAGGTGGAAAAGTTGACGCCCCGGGCGGGGTCATACCTTTTGGCCGCCTTGATAAGCCCGATGACCCCCACCTGGAACAGATCCTCCTCTTCCCGGCCCTTCCAGAGGCGGTGGACCAGGGACCTGACCAGGGCCAGGTGGCGGACCACCATGTCGTTGTGCCCCCACTCCCCCCAGTTTCCCATAATTATTCCCCCACAGGGGTAACACTGTTAAATTTCCTGCGCATAATGATACGGGTGCCCACCTTCTCTTCCGTGATTATGTCCACCCGGTCCATGAAGTTCTCCATGATGGTAAAGCCCATCCCCGACCTCTCCTCTTCGGGCTTGGTGGTAAAGAGGGGTTCCCTGGCCTTTTCCAGGTCCTTGATGCCCGACCCCCGGTCTTCAATCTCCACCACTATCTCGTCCTCGTAAAGCTCCGCCTTGATAACGATGATTCCTTCCTTTTCCTCGTAGGCATGAATGACGGCGTTGGTCACCGCCTCGGAGACAGCCGTCTTCACATCGTTAAGCTCATCGATGGTGGGATCCAGTTGGGCCGCCAGAGCCGCCACCACAACTCTGGCCAGGGATTCATTCTCCGATTTGCTGGGAATTTCCAGCTGCAAAAAGTTTCTCTTCTTCACTGGGCAAACCTCCCCTGATTAAGCGCTTCTTTCTCGGAACCGAAAGACGGGATGATTTTCAAGATCCCCGCCAGGCCCAAAACCCTTCTTACCTGGGAATTCAGACAGCAAAGGGCAATATCCCTTTCCTCCCGGGTCATCTCCCTGTACCTGCCCAGGATAACTCCCACACCGGAACTGTCGATAAAACTCAAATCCTTGAGGTTTAGCAAAAGGGAATAGTCCGGGTATCTTTCCAGCAAATCCTTCAGGGTTTGGCGCATTCCGGCCGCCGCATGGTCATCCAGTTCCCCTTTTAACCGGACAATCAAGTATTTTTTGGTCTTATTCAAGATAGCTTCCATAAGCTTCTCCCCCAATACAGCCTTTGGAAAATAATTCTACAGGAAGTAAAAAATATCCTGCCGCAATTGAAAATAAATCGACAAAGCCGGAGGAAATAATAAAAAACCCATAAAAAAAACCGGGCCATTGCCCGGTTACCTGCCAAATTTCACCCAGGTGGCCAGCACCCGGGCCAGTAAACCTGCAAACCCTGCCCGGGGTACCTCCTCAGCGGCCAGGAGGTCTACGGTCCCCACCGGCTCGCCGTCCCGGTACACCTTAAGGACACCCAGGGGCTCCCCTGCCGGAAGGGGCGCGGAAATATTCTCTATAACCTCGAACTCTTGCTTTATTTCCGGTTGGGTGCCTTTTTCAACCAGAAGGCTGAAATCTTTCGCCGCCACCAGGCCCACCAGGACATCTCTACCTTTGTCCACCCTTACTTTTCCCAACTCCTCACCGGCCTTCACTACGGGCCGGCTCTCAAAACCGGCAAAACCGTAGTCCAGCAGTTTACGGGCCTCGTCAAAGCGGGTATCGCTGGAAGGAGCGTCCATGATTACCGCCAGGAATCGGGTATTCTCCCTCATGGCGGTGGCGGCGATACAGTGCCGGGCTTCCTGGGTATAACCCGTTTTCAAGCCGTCGGCCCCATGGTAGTAGCGGACCAACTTGTTGGAGTTGCTGAGGTAAACCTCGCCGCTCCTGATCTGGCCTTCCAGGAATTTCTCGTCCATCCAGATGGTAAGCCACTGGTGAATACGGGGATGTTTAAGCAGCTCCCTGCTCATCAAGGCGATGTCGTAGGGAGTGGTGTAGTGATTCTCATCATGGAGCCCGTGAGGGTTCTTAAACCTGGTGTTCTTCATGCCCAACTCCAGGGCTCTTTCGTTCATCTTCTCCACAAAGCCCTCCAGGGTATTGCCGCAGTGTTCGGCTACCGCCACGGAAGCATCATTGCCCGAACCCACCCCCACACCGATTAAAAGATTCTCCAGGGAGACCACATCTCCGGGGCTTAAAAAGATCTGGGACCCTCCCAGGGATGCCGCTGCTTCGCTGATAACCACCTCATCGTCCAGGGAAACCCTGCCGTCCTCCACGGCTTCCATGGCCAAAAGCATGGTCATGACCTTGGTGATGCTGGCGGGATAAAATTTTTCATGAATGTTCTTTTCCGCCAGGATCCGGCCGGAGCCGGGGTCCATCAACAGGGCCCCTTCCGCCTCCAGTTCGAAGGGAAGCCCCTCCGGCTGCCCTTCCTCTGAAGGCTCCTCAACCGCCTCTTCCATAGGCTGGGCCAGGGCGACGGCGGGCTGGACCGCCAGTAGAAATAAAAGGGCCGCTGCCATTAGTCTCTTTAGCATAAGAAAGTACCCCCAATACTTTTTTTGCTATTCTTCCCCCCACAAGAGGAATAATACCAAATCAAAGCAAGGGAACGGTTCTTTTACCCCTTTTTCCCCCACAACCAGCAAAGGGGGACGGTTTGTTCTTGCTGCCATAAGGAAAGTAAGTTAACAATAGGCCTGACCCCGAGTTAACTTGTTGAGGAAGCTTTGGCCATTTTTTAGGGGGGGGATGCCGAAGTAAGCGGCGATGGTGGCGCCGATATGGGAGAGGGAGTTTAAGGTGCCCAGGTTCACTCCCTTTTTGACGGATTCGCCTTCCACCAGGAGGGGGACGTATTCCCGGGTGTGATCCGTCCCCTGGTGGGTGGGGTCGCAGCCGTGGTCGGCGGTGATGATGAGGAGGTCCCGGCTCTTCAGGTGCTTTTTGAGGGAGGGGATGAAGGCATCAAATTCCTCCAGGGCCCGGGCATAGCCATCGACATCGTTTCGGTGGCCAAATTTCATGTCAAAGTCCACCAGGTTGGTAAAAATGAAGGCATCCCCCGGATAGTCCCTGCTTATAAGTTCTTTCGTAGCCATAATCCCTTCCAGGTTGGAGGAGGTCTTGTATTTTTCCGTAATGCCCCGGCCGGCAAAGATGTCATGGATTTTTCCTACGGCCAGGACCTGCTTTCCCGCTGCCTCCAGCCGGTCCAAAAGGGTTTCGCCCGGGGGCGGCAGGGTAAAATCCCGCCGCCGGGGGGTGCGGGCAAAGGCCCCCGGCACTCCCCGAAAGGGCCTGGCAATGACCCGGGCCACGGCCAGGTCTCCCTGGAGAAGGTCCCGGGCAATTTGACACCATTGATACAGGGTGTCGGGGGGCACAATTTCCTCGTGGGCCGCAATTTGAAAGACGCTGTCCGCGGAGGTATAAACGATGGGGCGGCCGCTTTCCAGGTGCTCCTCCCCCCACAAAGCGATAACCTGGGTACCGGAAGCCGCCACATTCCCCAAAATATTCCGCCCGATGGCTTTCTCGAAGGGTTCCGTAACGGCGGGGGGGAACCCGCCCGGAAAGGTCTGCAGGGGCTTTTCCACCTGGATGCCCATCAGTTCCCAGTGGCCCGTTACGGTATCCTTGCCCGGGGAAATAGTGGCCGCCCGCCCGTAAGACGCGGTACAGTCATGCCGGGGCAAAATCCCCTGGATAGGGATGATATTCCCCAGGCCCATCCGGGCCAGGTGGGGCAGGGACAAACGGCCTTCCAGGCACCGGGCGATATTGCCCAGGGTATTGCTCCCGGCATCCTTATAGAGGTGGGCATCGGGCAGGGCACCCACCCCCAGGCTGTCCACTACGATGAGAACCACCTTCATCGGTAATCCCTCCTGGTGTTAAAATCTAAAAAAGCGCCTTCCGGCGCCTTCAGGCCCGGGGATGGGCCCGCTCGTAAACATCCCTCAGCTTGCTCTTGCTGACCTGGGTATAAATCTGGGTGGTGGAGATATCGGCATGGCCCAGCATCTCCTGGACGGAGCGCAGGTCCGCCCCGTTTTCCAGCAGGTGGGTGGCAAAGGAATGCCTCAGGGTATGAGGGGTTATCTCCTTTTGTATCTGGGCCTGCCGGGCATATTTTTTTATGATCTTCCAGAATCCCTGCCGGGTCAGGCGGCGTCCGTGCTGGTTAACAAAAAGAGACTGCTCCTTCAGATCCTTGACCAGTTTGGAGCGGCCCTCTTCTATATAATTTTTCACCTTCTGGATGGCCATGGCTCCCACGGGCACAATCCGCTCTTTGGAACCTTTGCCCGTGCAGCGTATGTATCCCGACTCGGTGTTAACATCATTTACCCCCAGATCGATTAACTCCGTAACCCTGATTCCCGTGGCATAAAGAAGTTCCAGCATGGCTTTATCCCTGATGCCGCTGACCTTTAACTCGTCGGGCTGTTTCAGCAGGGAGTCTATTTCCTTCATGCTGATAACCTTCGGCAGCTTCTTTTCCTGCCGGGGGGATTCCAGGTCGCCGGCAGGGTTTTCCTCTATGCGGCGCTCCTGCATGAGAAAATTAAAAAAGGACCGGATGGATGCCAGATTCCTGGATACGGTTGAATTAGCCAGCTTTTTGGATCGCAGGTGGGCCAGATATCCCATGATATGGGAACGTCTTATGTCTTTGGTGGTGCTGACCGATTCGTTCTTCAGGTAGAGCAAAAACCCCCGCAAATCCCTTTCATAAGACTCCAGAGTGTTTTTCGCCAGTCCTTTTTCCACGGCCAAAAAATAAATAAAGTCCTTCAGCATATCGTCCATCAAGAATCTCCTTTACCGCCAACTGCAGTGAACTGATTATAGGTAATTCCACACCAAGGAAAAGAAATCCTTTTTTGGCTGAAAATTTTTAAAATCCTTTACTAAAAAAATTATACATTTCCCGGAGGGCCCTCTCCCAGAAAAGAGTTCTGGCAGGTTCGGTGACAACCGGGGCCACCTCCAGGTGCTCCACAGTAAGAAACAGGATATAGGGCAGACATACTACCAGCAGAATGAGAGCTGTCAACCATTTCAGCGCCCTGGCTGCCCCTTCTCTCAGATAGATAAATAACCTCATGCTCATCCTCCTCGCCTACTCATAGGATGCCCACCGCCAGGCGGATAAATACGGTGGTGATGTAACCTTCTACCAGGCTCCCCGCCAGGAGCAGAATAAGCAGGATGGCAAACAGGGCGGTATAGTTTCCCAGGTTTGGCCAGAAATGCAGGTTTTTCTTCTTGGCGCGGCAGTGAATCTGCAGCAAAGAAAAGGACAGGCAGGCCACCCCCGCCGTCAAGAAAACCGGGATTATAAAAACATTCTGGGGAAGCAGGGCCCCTACCGCAAACAAGAGCCCTGAGTAGGAAAACTGCTGAAAGATGAAGCTTAAGGTAAACCCCAGGGTGAACCCTTTCAAGCCCAGGATTATAAAGGCCGCGGGGATACCCAGCATGGTTATGCCGAAAAGCCACAGCAGAAAAAAGAGCTTCATGTTCTGGTTGAGGGAATTCCTGACGATCTCCAGGGGCTCCAGGGGAGCCTGGGCACTCAGGCCGTAAAGAAAAATGTCCAGGTACTCTTTTAATTCCCTGACCTGGGTTTCCTGTAAAATCCCTGTGGAAAACACCCCCAGGCCGATCCCCAAAGAAAAGAACACAATTGCCGTGATGTAAAGACCCAAGTTGTCCCAAAAGTAGCTCTGGAGGGCTTGTTTTACATTGGCCACCGGGGGAACCTCCCTTTTCACCGTCCTTTCTCAATAAGTATTCCGGCAAACCCCATTATATGAATTCATTATAGAGATTTAAAACCAGGGATATCCCCAGGATGGTTTTCCCGTCTTCAATTTGTCCCCGGGAAATCATGTCCAGAATCTCGGGGGCCCTGTACTTTTTCACCCGCAGAAACTCCCCCAGGTCCGGGGGCAAATCCGCCTCCTTCAGGTCCGTAGCCAGGAAAAGGTGGATCTTTTCGTTGCTGTAGCCGGGGGAAGAATAAAAACCGGCCAGCTTGATAACCTTTTCCGCCTTCATGCCCGTCTCCTCCTGGAGTTCCCGCCTGCCCGCCTCTTCCGGCGTCTCCCCCGGGTCCAGCTTCCCCGCCGGTATTTCCAGGAGCACCTTTTCCATGGGGGAACGGAACTGTTCCACCAGGTAGATCTTCCGGTCCCCGTCCACCGCCACCAGGGCCACGGCACCGGGATGTTCCAGCACCTCCCGGCGGCTTTGGCTGCCGTCGGGCACCCTGACCTCCTTTTCCACAACCTGGAGAACCTTGCCCCGATAAACCAGCGTAGTCTTCAGAGTTTCTTCTTTCAACTGCATACAGCCGCCTCCCAAATTAAATTAGTGCAGGCCTTTGGCCCCTTCCACCCCGGCGGCGGCAGCGGCGGCAAAGAAGAGGGGGTCCTCTGCCAGGGTCCTGCCCATGGATTTTACCTGCCAATCCAGCCCCTCCAGTTCATGGAGGATCTCCGCCGCCGGGTGCCAGCAAAGGGTATGAATCCCCGGAAGGCCCGCCTCCTCAAGCTGGCCCAAAACCAGCCGCTGCGCCTCCCCGGTGAGCTCCTGGGGCAGGGCGATGGCGGCAGGGGTTAAGGCAGCCTTCTGTAAACTGGTGAGGCTGTGATGGCTCACCCCCCGGTGCCGCTCCCGCTTTTCGACAAAGCTCAGCCGCAGGCAGGTTACGGCCTTCCCTCCCAGGATATTGGCCCGGTTAATGTTTTCCCCCTGCTCGATGCCGGAAAAACCAAAGGCTGTCCCCGTCCCCAAGACCCCGGGGCCCATGGCCACGATGCAGGCATCGGCCCGGAGGACGTGCCGGGCGCCCTGAAGGGCCGTGTATATATTGACGGCCTCCAGATCCCCGCCGAAGGCATGGCCTGCCGTTATGGTGGCGTCTACCAGCCCCTGCCGCCGCAGAAAGGCCGCCTGCTCGCTGAAGGCCAGGGGCAGGCTGCCGCCGTCGGTCATGATGTAGGCGAGGCGGCTTCCGGGGCTCTTCCTTTTGAAAGCCAGGGCCGCCGGCAGCACCATGCTGTGAAGTTCCAGGACCAGGACGGCCATACCTTCCAGGCCCCGGCCCTCCTCCAGAAGGCCGCGGTGCGCCTCCTCCAGGGACAGGCTCTTGAACTGCAGGGGGGTATAGCGAAGCTTCATAACATGCCCCGCCTCCTTCAGGGAGGCTTCCCCGGGGCGGCTTAAATTTACCAGCACGAAATGGGTGCCGCCCGTGCCCAGCCTGAGATCCATGGCTGTGGTATTGACCAGGACCTCATCCCCTTCCCGGACTTCACCGCTGAAGAGGTGATAGGCCAGGGCCTGTACCGGCTCCCTCTCCTCCTCCACCTGCACCAGGGCCCTGGTAAGGCCCTCCCGGGGGATGGCTGCCTTAAGGACCCTGCCCCGCCTGACTCCCATTTCCCTGCCCGGCTTTTTAGGGTCATCTTTCATTTTCGTTCTCTCCCTTGAAAACCCTGCCCAGGTCGTCCAGGAATCTTAAAAAAGGGTTTTTCTGGACCAGGCGGGAAAAAGAAAATAATTCACAGAAAGCCTGGAAGGCCAGCAGCAGAAACAGGGCTCCTACCTGCCAGGGAAAAGGGGAATAGGCGATAAAAGCAAAGCCCAAAGCCCCCCCCAGCACATTGGCGCCGCTGTCCCCCAGCATGACGGTTTCCTGCATTTCAAAGGGCATGTAGGCCAAAAGGGCGGCCAAAAAAGGCAGCAGGAGGAGGGCTGCCCCCCGCTCCCCGGAAAGGGCGATAACGGCCAGGGAGGCCGGCAAAAAAAATTTAACAGCCCTGCCCGGCCGCAAATCCAAAGAATTAACGGTGTTGGCCGCCAGGGCAATGACGCCGCCCCCCACCAGCAGGGCCGCCGGGCCTTCCTGCAGGGGGGCGGCGGCCGTTAAGGCCAAAACCCCGCCGAATAAAGCCTTTAAGAGCCCCGTGCTTATTTCTCCCTTGCGCAAAAAAAGGCGGAAGTGCCCGCCAAAACCTTTATGCCGCGAGTCTCCCCAAAAATCGTCCACCAGCCCCAGGAGGGTGAAACCGCCGGCCAGGTACAAAAGCAGGGCCGCCTCCAGGAGGCCTTCGCCCCCCCCTAAAAGGCGCAGGGCCCCGGCCAGAAGAAAGGCAAAGTAGAGGATAAGCCCGCCGGAACGCGGTACGGGCCGGCCCCGGTAGTTGGGATAACAGCTGCCTGCGGCGGTGAGGGCCGTTTTTCCCCGCAGAAGGTAGAAGGTGCCGAACATGGGAATAACTGCCATAGCTATTTCCATGGGACCCCTCCCAGGAACCTTTTTGCCAGAACCCCGGCCACGCAGCAAAACTGGCGGCCCCGGTGCTTAAACCCCGAAAAATCCCTGCTCGTGGCCCGGTGCCGCATGTCCACCGGTATTTCCTGCATCCGCGCTCCCTTCCGGAGGGCGTCCACCGTCATGCCCACTTCCACCCCAAAACCCCCTTCCAGAGGGGTTAGAAAGTCCTTTCTCAAGGCCCGCTGCCCCGACAGGGGCGAGGAACAGCCAAAGCCCGTCAGCTTCTTTATACCCCACCGGGCCAACCCCTGGGCCAGGCCGAATCCGCTCCTGCCCTTCCCATCCGGCCAGCGGGCCACAGCCAGGTCCGCTTTCCCCGCCATAACGGGCTCCAGCAGTTTTTTTGCCTGGACGGCCGTCTCGCCCAGGTCCGCATCCAAAAAAGCCACCACCGGGCCGGCCGCCTCCTTCAGGCCTTCCTCCATGGCCCTTCCCTTGCCCATGTTGGCCTGCAGCTGTATGACCCTGGCTCCCGCCTCCCGGGCGACGGCAGCAGTCCTGTCCCTGGAGCCGTCGTCCACCACGATGATGTCCGCCGGTATCCCCAGCCCTTCCAGGCTTTTCAGGGTGGCAGCAATATTTTTTTCTTCGTTATAGGCGGGTATGATGATGGTGGCCCGGGTTTCAAACATCATTTCAGTCATCCTCCGGACCCCCGGGCTTTAAGGGCCGTACTTCCCTTCCCGTAAGGAGGGCCAGCAGGGCTGCCCTTCCCGGGCCCGTGTCGATGTAGTCGATGACCCTTGACCCCTCCCCGGCCACCGCCGCAATGCCGGTCCCTTGAAGAAAATAATCTTCCAGGATGACAACCTTTTTGGGCGCCAGAATGGTAAAAATGCCATCCAGAAAATCATCTGCCCCGTCTTCCAGGGATACCCCTCCCAGCACCAGCAGAAAAACCTCGGGATTTAAGGGCCTCTCATAGAAGGCGGCGACGGGTTCCCGGTAAAGATCCCCGGCTCCACCTCCATCGCCGGCACCCACGGAACCGTCCCCAACCTCCGCCGGGGAAAGGAGACTTTCCGTCAGGCTCAGGATATCTTCCAGATACCCTTCCACCTCCCCTTCCTCATCCCCGGGCCGGCTCAGGTAAATGTGGGGGTTTATCCTCATACCGTACTGGAGCAAAAGATCGCAAACTTCCATTCCCCGCCCGTAATCCAGGGAAATAACGGCAACTTCCCTGTCGACAAGGCCCTCCAGGGACTCCCGGGGTAAGAGTTCCTGCGCCGCCCTGTCATAAAGGCTCAGGAGGCTTTCCCTGTCCCCTAAGTCCCGGGCCAGCTCTTCCATGTCATCCAGGGCCTGATAATAGCGGTTTTCCAGCTCTTCTATCATATTCTTCTGCTGCTCCACCACCACGCTGTCAGTGATGGAAGTCCCCACCAGAATACCTATTCCCAGGGAAAGAAACATGGCCATGAGGGTGACAATATACTCTTTTAAATTGATCACCTGAACCACCTCTCCCTAGAAGATTAGCCGGATGCGCAGGATAAAAAGCCTCACCAGGTGCTGCAGCAGGGGCGAAAAAAATATTATGAGGACTACGGGCAAAATGGCCGCCACCACCAGCCACCAGAGAAGCCTACCCTGGTACCGCCCTTCGTACAGCTGGCTGACCCCCCGGACATCCACCAGCCGGGAACCCACTTTTAACCGGATTAAAAAGGTGCTGGCCATGCCGGGCCGCCCCTTCTCCAGGAAGTCAATCATGTTGGAATGGGTACCCAGGGCCACAATCAGCTCAGCCCCTTTCTCATAGGCCAAAAGCAGGGCGATATCCTCACTGGTACCGGGGGCACGAAACAACTTGTATTTAAGCCCCAGGGAGCGGCACTTTTCTTCTCCCGGGGCCCTGCCGTCCCTGTATGCGTGGAGGATGATTTCTTTTCCTTCCTTAAGAGCCCTGTCGCTGACGCTGTCCATGTCCCCGATAATGATATCGGGTTTCAAACCAAACTCCAAAAGGGCATCGGAACCGCCGTCCACCCCGATCAAGACGGGCTTTTTTTCCTCGATATAGGTGAGGACTGTCTTTAAATCCTGCCGGTAATTCTGACCCCGGACCACCACCAGTACATGCCTTCCCTTGATTCCGGTGTTGATGGCGGGAACCTCCACACCCCCCAGGATCAGATGTTT
>SLHK01000142.1 GCA_007136165.1 Syntrophomonadaceae bacterium | reverse complement strand
CTGGCACGCCGGGGAGCCCCCCTGGAGCTTTTAAAAAAGCAGTGGCTTTTGACCCCCGCTTGCGGCACCGGCTCCCGGAGCCGGGAGGATACGGCTTATACCTACAAAGTTTTACGGGATATGGCGGATAATCCCCCGGAGGGAATCCATCCCTGAGGGGATTTTTTTTTGTGTTTGTGAGATTTTAGTAAGGGAAAAGTTTTTTCGCCTTTGCCCCCTATATGATGAAGGAAATATATGCCTGGGGAAAGAAGTATAAATGGAGTTTCTATTTGGAGGGGATTTAATGGAAGAACTGAAAGAGGTTCTCAAGGAATTGACCCAAACCCCGGGGGTGGCGGGCTATGAGGGGAAGGTGGCGGGGCGGATGGCCTCCCTCATGAGGGGCTTAGGGGCCCAGGTCAAGGAAGATAACCTGGGAAATGTCATTGCCTTAAAAAAAGGGCGGCAGGGAGACAAGGCCCTTAAAGTAATGGTGGCGGCCCATATGGATGAAATAGGTTTTTTTGTCTCCGGCCTGGAGAAAGGCTTTCTCCGGGTGGCCGCCGTGGGCAGCTTTGACTTTCGGACCCTGGTGAACCAGGAGGTGACGGTCCACGGCCGGGAGGACCTGCCCGCCATTTTCAGCGCCCCCTCCCCCCACTTAACGGAGAAAGAGGAGCGGTCCAAAGGGATGACCCTGGACAAGCTCTTTGTGGATACGGGCCTTTCGGAGAACAAACTTAAGCAGCTGGTGCGGGTGGGGGACCCGGTGAGCGTCAAGGGGGATTTCAGGGAGCTCTGCGGCTCCAGGGTGGCGGCGAAGGCCATGGATGACCGGGCCGGCCTTGCCGTCCTTTACCAGGGGCTTAAGGAACTGGAAAAAATGCATCACGGCCCTGATGTATATGCCGTGGCCACCGTCCAGGAAGAGGTGGGTTACCGGGGCGCCCTGGTTTCCAGCTACGGCATCACCCCCGACGTGGGCATCGCCGTGGATGTAACCCACGGGGAGATGCCGGGAGTGACGGGGCACGATGCTTTTGCCCTGGGGAAGGGCCCCACCATCGGCTGGGGGCCCAATATCCATCCCGCCGTCTTTAAAAGGATGGAGAAAACGGCGGCGGACTACGGAATACCCGCCCACAAGGAAATCATCCCGGGAGGTTCCGGCACCGATGCCATGGCCATGCAGATCGCCGGGGAAGGAGCGGCCACGGGGATCCTTTCAATTCCCCTGCGCTACATGCATACCTCGGTGGAGACCCTGGATATGCGGGATATTAAGAGTGCCGCCCTCCTGCTGGCCTTTTTCATCCGGGACCTGGAGGTTTCTTTTAAGGAGGTGCTGACATGCTATTAGAAAAACTCTCCCGGGCCTCTGGTGTCTCCGGCTGCGAAGGGGAGGTGAGGCAAATCCTCACAGAAGAGCTGGCCCCCCGGGTGGACAGCCTGGAAACGGATATGCTGGGGAACCTGATGGCCTTTAAGAAAGGGGCCGTGGACGGGCCCCGCCTCATGCTGGCGGCCCACATGGACGAGGTGGGCCTGATAGTGGTGGATATTGACGGCAGCGGGCTTATAAAATTCAAAAAGGTGGGGGGCATTGACGACCGGGTCCTCCTGTCCAAGCCGGTCCTGGTGGGCCCGGACAAGGTCTGCGGGGTTATCGGGGCCAAGGCCATCCACCTGCAGAAGCCGGAGGAAAGAGGGAAGACCCTGACGGTGGACCAGCTTTACATAGACATCGGGGCAGGCAGCGAGGAAGAGGCGAAAAAACTGGTTAAACCGGGGGACTACATTGCCTTTGCCACCGCTCCCCGGCCGGTGGGGGAGGAGGTTTACATGGGGAAGGCCCTGGATGACAGGGTGGGCTGCTACCTGCTGGCGGAGCTTTTGAAGGAGGACCTGCCCCTCTCCGTATGGGCCGCCTTTACCGTCCAGGAAGAGGTGGGGCTTCGGGGGGCCGGGGTGGCGGCCTACAGGATAAAGCCCGACCTGGCCCTGGTTTTAGAGGTGACGGCGGCGGCGGATGTGGCGGACAACCCGGAGCACCTGCAGTCCACCGTCCTGGGGAAGGGGCCCGTCCTCACCTTTATGGACAGGACTTTCATCACCAATCAAAAAGTGCTGGACTTCATCCTGGGCACGGCAAAAGAGGCGGGGATTCCCTGCCAGCTGCGCCGGTTTACGTCGGCGGGGACGGATGCGGGGAGGATAAGCATTACGGGCAGCGGCATCCCTGCCGGGGTCATTTCCATCCCCTGCAGGTACCTGCACGGCCCCCGCTCCCTGCTGAACCTTAAGGACGTGGAACGGGCGGGAAAACTGCTGAGGTTACTACTGAAATCACTGGCCAAAGGGGGGCTTGAACTATGCTGAATCTTATAAAAGAGTTGTCCCAGGCCTACGGGCCTTCGGGACGGGAAGAAGAGGTCCGCAGCCTCATCCGGGGTGAACTTCAGGGGAAGGTGGAGGACGTCTATACCGACTCCCTGGGGAACCTGGTGGCCGTCCGGGAAGGGAAGGGGAAAAGAATCATGGTGGCCGCCCATATGGATGAAATCGGCCTTATAGTCACCCATGTGGACGATGAGGGTTTTCTGCGCTTTTCCAGCATCGGCGGCCTGCTGCCCACCTCCGTCATGGGCCGGCGCTTTCTCCTGCCCGGCGGCATCAGGGCCACTGTGGGGGTGGAAAAACCGGAAGACTTGAAGGACCTGAGTTTCAAGAAAATGTACCTGGACATAGGCGCCAAAGACAAGAAAGAGGCCTTAAAAGAGGTGGGCATCGGCCATATGGCCGTCTTTGAATCTTCCTTCGCCGCCGCCGGCAGCCGCTTTTCCGGCAAGGCCATGGATGACCGCATCGGCTGCGCCGTCCTCCTGAAGGCCCTGGAAGAGGTCCAGACCCATAATGAGATCTATTTTGTGTTTACCGTCCAGGAGGAAGTGGGGCTTCGGGGGGCCAGGACTTCCGCCTACAGGTTGAACCCGGAAATCGGCCTGGCGGTGGATGTGACCCGTTCCGGAGATACCCCGGAAGCCCACAAGATGGCCGTGGGCCTGGGGAAAGGCCCTGCCGTCAAGGTTAAGGACACTTCCATGATTGCCCACCCCCGGGTCAAGGAGCGGATGATGACCGTGGCCGAGAAAGAGGGGATCCCCTACCAGCTGGAAGTACTGGAAAGGGGAGGCACCGATGCGGGGGGCATCCACATGACCCGGGAAGGCATCCCCTCCGGGGTCATGTCCATTCCCTGCCGCTATATCCACACGGCGGCGGAGATGGTGGATGCGGGGGATGTGGACTACGCCCGCCGCTTCCTGGTGGCCCTGTTGGAAGACTCCTGGGAGTGAGGGATTGAGAGAGGGGCACGCCCCGGGGCGTGCCCCTTTCCCTTGCCGGGGCTCTGCCGCTTTTGCAAGATATTTTGCTAAAAATCGAACAAATGTACTTCCCCCGGCGGGGGTTTTGGTATATAATTAGGTCATGGTAAAAATTGCCTGGACTGCTCCCCAGGAAGCGCCGGGAAGGGGATTCCTGCCGGCGGGAGGCTCTTGGGGAGAGGAGGGCGGGGAGGGGATGCGGGAATGGAAGACCTGGAGTACCTGGTGGGAATGAGCCTGGTACCGGGATTGGGCCCCAAACGTTATGAAGCCCTGGTGAAAACCTTCGGCAGCCCTAAGAAGGCCTGGCACGCTCCGGAGGAGGCCTTTGCCTCCGTGCCCGGGTTGGGGGAAAAATTTCTGCGGGACTTTTTTGCCGCCCGTAAATCCCTGTCTTTGGCGAAGGAAGGGCAGAGGCTTCTGGACCGGGGGGTTAAAGCCCTGGGCAGGGAAGATGCCCGGTACCCGCCCCTGTTAAAAAACATATATGACCCCCCCTTTATCCTGTATGCCCGGGGGAAGGGGGTGTCCTGGGAGAGGCCCTGGGTGGCCCTGGTGGGCTCCCGGAAGATGACGGCCTACGGGCGGGAGATGGCTTTCTGGCTGGGCCGGGAGCTGGCATCCCGGGGCATCGGGGTGGTCAGCGGCATGGCCCGGGGCATCGATACCTGGGCTCACCGGGGCGCCCTTAAAGGGGGAGGGGAGACGGCGGCGGTTTTGGGCTCCGGTTTAGATATCTGCTATCCCCCGGAAAACCTGGGCCTCATGGGGGAGATTTCCGCCCGGGGCCTGCTGCTTTCGGAATTTCCCCTGGGAACAGGGCCCAAACCCCGGCATTTTCCCCTGCGGAACCGTATCATCAGCGGCATCTCCCTGGGCACGGTGGTGGTGGAGGCGGCGGTTAAGAGCGGCGCCCTGATTACCGCCGACCAGGCCCTGGAACAGGGCCGGGAGGTCTTTGCCCTGCCCGGGCCCATAACCAGCCCCGCCAGCAGGGGCTGCCACAACTTGATAAAGCAGGGGGCGAAGCTGGTACAGGATGTGGATGACCTGCTGGAGGAACTGACGGCCTATATACCCGCCGGGGAAAGCCCCGCAAAGGGGGGCGTACCGCAGGCGGATTTAAGCCCGGAAGAAAAGAGGCTGCTGGACCTGATCCCCTACCACCCCTACCCGGCGGAGGGCCTGGCGGCGGCCAGCGGCCTGCCGACGGCCAGGGTAAAAGCCGCTTTGACAATTCTGGAAATTAAGGGTATGATTGCTCAGGAAGCAGGGAATTTAATCTTGAGATTAAAATAGAATATAGGGTAAGAATGCCAGGCAAGGATTTTTGGAGGGGGTTTGGATATTGTCAAGTAAGCTGGTCATCGTAGAATCACCAACGAAAGCGAAAACGCTAAAACGTTACCTGGGCCGCGATTTTGCCGTGAAGGCCTCCGTGGGACATGTAATCGACCTGCCCAAGAGCCAGTTCGGAATCGATATCGATAACGACTTCAAGCCGAAATACATCACCATCCGGGGCAAGGGGGATGTTTTAAAAGAACTGAAAAAGGCCCGTAAAAAGGCGGACCAGGTCTACCTGGCGGCGGACCCGGACCGGGAAGGGGAGGCCATCTGCTGGCACCTGGCCAAAGCCCTGGACCTTTCCTGCGGCAGCGACTGCCGGGTGGAGTTTAACGAGATAACCAAGGAAGCGGTAAAGAAGGCCTTTCAGGAGCCCCGGGCCATCGACGAGGACCGGGTTAACGCCCAGCAGGCCCGGCGGATTCTGGACAGGGTGGTGGGCTACAAGATCAGCCCCCTGCTGTGGAAAAATGTCAAGAAGGGGTTGAGCGCCGGCCGGGTTCAGTCGGTGGCGCTGCGCCTCATCTGTGAGCGGGAAGAGGAAATAGGTGCCTTTAAACCGGAAGAGTACTGGAGCCTTACGGCGGGCCTTACCCCCGACTTTAAAAAGAATTCCTTTGAAGCCAAGTTTATCGGCAGGAAGAAGAAAAAAATACCCTTAAAATCGGAAGAGGAGGTTAAGGGTATCATGGGGGACCTGGAAGGGGTGGAATTCAGCGTCCTCAAAGTGGAAAAGAAGCAGAAGAAGCGCAATCCCGCCCCGCCCTTTTCCACCAGCAGCCTGCAGCAGGAGGCGGCCAGGAAGCTGGGCTTTCCTCCCAACAAGACCATGCGGGTGGCCCAACAGCTCTATGAAGGGATCGCCCTGGAGAGAAAAAAACATGCAGGCCTCATCACCTACATGAGGACCGACGCCCTGCGGGTGTCGGAGGAGTCCATCCGGGAAGTCAGGGCCTATATCAGGGATGAGGTGGGCAAGGAATACCTGCCGCCCAAGCCCCGCTACTACAAGTCCAAGAAGGGGGCCCAGGAGGCCCACGAGGCCGTCAGGCCCACCTCCACCCTCAGGACCCCCGAGAAAGTAAAGGGATTTTTGAGCAAGGACCAGTTCAAGCTTTACAAATTGATCTGGGACCGTTTCGTTGCCAGCCAGATGGAATCCGCCCTGCTGGACACGGTAAAGGTGGATATCCAGGCCGGCCCTTATGATTTCAGGGCTACCGGCTCCAGCATCAGATTCCCCGGGTTTATGACCCTGTATATCGAGGGGGAGGACACGGAGAAGGCGGGGAACGGCGGCCTGCTGCCGGAGCTGACTGCCGGCCAGGCCCTGAAGCTCCTTCAACTTGTACCCAAGCAGCACTTCACCCAGCCCCCGCCCCGGTATACCGAGGCCATGCTGGTCAAGACCCTGGAAGAAAAGGGCATCGGGCGGCCCAGCACTTATGCCAATATTATCAGCACCATCATGCAGCGGGGGTATGTTATCCGGGAGAAGCGGACCTTAAAGCCCACGGAGTTGGGTTTTATCGTGGTCAACCTCCTCAAGGAGTACTTCAAGGAAATCATGGACGTGGATTTTACCGCCAACATGGAGGAAAAGCTGGATGAGGTGGAAGAGGGCCGCTATGGCTGGTTGAGCCTTTTGCAGGAGTTTTACGGCCCCTTTGACCGGCAGGTCCGGGAAGCGGCGGAGAAGATGAGCCGGGTGGAAATGAAGGACGAGGAATCCGAGGAAGAATGCCCCAAATGCGGGCGCAACCTGGTTTACAAGCTGGGTCGGTTCGGCAAATTCCTGGCCTGCCCGGGTTTTCCCGACTGCCGTTTCACCAAGCCCATTCTTAAAGAGGTGGGAATCGACTGCCCCCGGTGCGGCAAGCCTCTGGTACAGCGAAAATCCAGGAAGGGCCGCCTCTTTTACGGGTGCAGCGGTTATCCGGAATGCCAGTTTACCAGCTGGGATAAACCTGTAAAGGAACAATGTTCCCAGTGCGGCAGCCACCTGGTGGAGAAGCGGCTGCGCAATAAGAAAAAGTTTTTGGACTGCCCCAACAAGGAGTGCCCCTCGAAAAAGGAAAAGCAGCCGAGGAGCGGCAAGAAGGCGGCCCGGAGGTAGAACTGCCGGAAGTTCAATGATGGGGAAGGTTCTCTGAGAAAATCAGCCATGCGGGGCGAAGGAAGAGGCAAAAGTTTAGCAAGAAAGCCCCGGGGGGAGGGAGGCAAATAATATGGAAGTCCTAAACATTGCCGGAGGGGGGCTGGCCGGGGCGGAGGCCGCCTGGCAGGCCGCCCAAAGGGGCGTCAGGGTTCGCCTTTTCGAAATGCGCCCTGACAGGGCAACTCCCGCCCATCACACGCAGGACCTGGCGGAACTGGTGTGCAGCAACTCCCTGCGCTCCGACTCCCTGGAAAATGCCGTGGGGCTTTTAAAAGAAGAGATGAGGCGTTTGGAGTCCCTGGTCCTGGCGGCGGCGGACCGGCATCGGGTTCCCGCCGGCGGCGCCCTGGCGGTGGACCGGCACCTCTTTTCCCGGGAAATAACTTCGTCATTGGCGGGCCACCCCCTGGTGGAAGTCATCCGGCAAGAGGTGGCGGAAATTCCCGGGGAGGGCCTCTGGGTCATTGCCACAGGCCCCCTGACTTCCCCCTCCCTGGCCCGGGCCCTTCAGGAAGAGACGGGCAGCGGGCATTTGTATTTTTATGATGCGGCAGCCCCCATCGTGGACGGGGAAACGGTGGACTTACAGAAAGCCTTCTGGGCTTCCCGCTATGACAAGGGGGAGGCGGACTACTTAAACTGCCCCCTGACGGAGGATGAATACCGGGTTTTTTACGAAGCCCTGGTGGCCGGGGAAACCCACAAGCCCCGGGAATACGAAGACCAGGCCCTCTTCGAGGGGTGCATGCCCGTGGAAAGCCTGGCTAAGCGGGGGTACCAGACCCTGCTGCACGGGCCTATGAAGCCCGTGGGCCTTAAAGACCCCAACACGGGGGAGCGGCCCTTTGCCGTGGTCCAGCTGCGGAAGGAGGACCGGGAGGGGCGCCTGTTAAACCTGGTGGGGTTTCAGACCAGCCTTTCCTGGCCGGAACAGAAGCGCATATTTTCCTTAATTCCCGCCCTGAAGGGCGCCGTATTTCTGCGGCTGGGGGTCATGCACCGGAACACCTTTATCAACAGCCCCAAACTCCTGGAACCCACCTACCAGAGGCGGGGGAGGGAAGGCCTCTTTTTTGCCGGGCAGCTTACCGGCGTGGAGGGTTATGTGGAATCGGCAGGCAGCGGGCTGGTGGCGGGTATCAACGCCGCCCGCCGCCTTAGAGGCAAAGAGCCCCTGGTCTTTCCCGCCGAAACGGTCCTGGGGGCTTTGTCCCGGTATATTGCCACGGCACCGGCGGGAAACTTTCAGCCCATGAAGGCCAATTTCGGCCTGCTGCCCCCCCTGGACAGGCGGGTAAAAAACCGGAAGCAGCGAAACGGGGAGCTGGCCCAACGCTCCCTGGCTGCCCTGGAAAAATTCAGGGATGATTTACTGAATTTTTAGTTAAATTAAAAGCCCCATAACTTGCATATGATACCTGCATATGTTAATATGGACAGGAAGAAGGTGCGGTATTGCGGCAATATCAGGCATATTTCCTCAAATACCTGGAAATCGAGAAAAACTATTCGACCAAAACCATTGCAGCTTACGATAAGGATATCGGACAATTTCTCGACTTTCTCCAGCACCATAAGAGGGCATTGTCCGACACGGACTACTTGACCCTCAGGCATTACCTGGCGGCCCTGCATGCCGACGGTTTGCGCCGGGTCACCATTGGCAGGAAATTATCGGCCTTACGGACTTTCTTGCGGTATTTACACAGGGAAAAAATACTTACGACCAATACCTTCAGCGTTGTGTCCACGCCCCGGCAAGGCAAAAGGTTGCCGCATTTTTTATATTTTTCGGAAATGCTGGCCCTGCTGTCGGCCCCTTCGGGGGATTCCCCCCTGGTTGCCCGGGACAGGGCCATCCTGGAGCTTCTCTATGCCACGGGGATCAGAGTGGGTGAACTGGTGGCTTTGAAAACCGGCAGCATTGATTTTGACGGCCGGCTGCTGCTGGTCTACGGCAAGGGAGGGAAGGAAAGGCTGGCCCCCTTTGGAAACTTTGCCGCCCAAAGCCTCAAGGCCTACCTGGAGGGGGGGCGCCGGGAGCTCTTGGCCTGCAGGAAGGACGCTGACCCGGACTTTCCCGCCCTCTTTTTGAACCGGTTTGGGGGGCGGTTGTCGGACCGGAGTGTGCGCCGCATCCTGGACAAGTACGTGCACAAGGCGGGGCTCACCCATAAGATAAGCCCCCACGTCCTGCGCCATTCCTTTGCCACCCACCTGCTGAACGCCGGGGCTGACCTGCGCAGCGTCCAGGAGCTCTTAGGGCACGGGAATGTGTCCTCGACCCAGATTTACACCCACGTGAGCCGGGAGCGGCTGAAAGAGGTTTACCGGCAGGCTCATCCCAGGGCATAGAAAGGGTGGTTTTCAGTGTTCACAGGGACAACCATTGTCGCCGTCCACAAAAATGGGCAGGGGGCCATGGCCGGAGATGGCCAGGTGACCTTCAGCGGCAATGTTATCATGAAGCACAAGGCCCGGAAGGTGAGAAAGATTTTCCGCGGCCAGGTCATAGTGGGGTTTGCCGGTTCGGTGGCCGACGCCTTAACCCTCTTTGAGAAGTTCGAGGATTACCTGGAAAAATATCATGGGAACCTGAGGAAGGCGGCGGTGGAGCTGACCAAAGAATGGCGGACGGACCGGATGCTGCGCAGGCTGGAAGCGCTGCTGCTGGTCCTGGGGAAAGACGGGCTCCTGGTCCTTTCCGGTACCGGGGAGGTTATCGAACCCGATGACGGTATTGCCGCCATCGGTTCCGGCGGGTCCTACGCCCTGGCGGCAGGCCGGGCCCTCCTTAAAGAGACAGCCCTGCCACCGGGGGATACGGTTCGCACAGCCCTGGAAATTGCCGCCGACATCTGCGTGTACACCAACCGGGAGATAGTGGTGGAGGATTTATCCCTGGAAGATGAGGGGCAGGCCTAGGAGGAATTATGACCTACAAAGAACTTACACCCCGGGAAGTCGTGGCAGAACTGGATAAATACATAATAGGGCAAAAAGATGCCAAGAAGAGCGTGGCCATTGCCCTGAGAAACCGTTTCCGGCGCCAGCAGCTGCCCCCGGAGCTGCGGGAAGAAGTCATGCCCAAAAACATCATCATGATGGGCCCCACCGGGGTGGGCAAGACGGAAATTGCCCGGCGGCTGGCAAAACTGGTCAACGCCCCCTTTGTCAAGGTGGAAGCCACCAAGTTTACGGAAGTGGGGTATGTGGGCAGGGACGTGGACAGCATCGTCCGGGACTTAACGGAAACTGCCATCCGCATAGTTAAGGAGCAAAAGCTCCAGGCCGTTCAGGACAAAGCGGCCCGGGCGGCGGAGGAGCGTCTTTTGGACCTCCTGGCCCCGCTGCCCCGGAAGAAGAGGGAAGGCCAAAGCCCCATGAGCATGTTCTTTCCTGCCGGGGACGAGCATAAGGAGAAGGATTCCTCAGACTTTGAGGCCCGCTACAGCAATGCCCTCAAGGAAAGAGAACTGATTCTGTGCCGCCTGAGGGCGGGAGATTTGGAAAAAAGGACGGTGGAGATTGAAGTTGAGGACAAGACAGCGGGCCCCATGATGGATGCCTTCCAGGGCCAGGGTATGGAGGAACTGGGTTTTAACTTCAGCGACATCCTGGGGAACATACTTCCCAAAAAGACCAGGAAGCGGAAGGTGCCCATAAGCATGGCCCGGAAGATCCTGCAGCAGCAGGAGGCCCAAAAATTTGTGGATATGGACGAGGCCGTAAATGAAGCCGTCGAACTGGCGGAAAACAGCGGTATCGTCTTCATCGATGAGATCGACAAGGTGGCAGGGAAGGACTACCGGGGCGGGGGGCCCGATGTCTCCCGGGAAGGGGTGCAGCGGGATATTCTCCCCATCGTGGAGGGGGCCACCGTCATGACCAAGTACGGCCCCGTCAAAACGGATTACATGCTTTTCATTGCCGCCGGGGCTTTCCACGTGTCCAGCCCCTCGGACTTAATCCCCGAGCTGCAGGGAAGGTTCCCCCTGCGGGTGGAGCTGGAGAGCCTTACGGAAGAAGACTTTGCCCGGATTTTAACAGAGCCTCAAAATGCTCTGATAAAACAATACATATCCCTCTTGGAAACTGAAGGGATTGAAGTAAAGTTTGCCCGGAATGCTATAACGGAGGTGGCGCGTACGGCGTGTATTTTGAATGAAGAGATGGAAAACATAGGTGCTCGCAGGCTTCACACGATTCTGGAGAAAGTTCTTGAAGAAGTATCCTTCAATGCGCCGGAAGATTTGGTAAAAAAGGTTATTATTGATGCTGAATATGTAAAGAATAAGTTAGAAGGTGTCATGGTGGACAAAGACCTCAGCAGGTTTATCCTGTAAATAACATAGAGAGGATGAGGAGTTCATGCCTACAACGGCTCTATTGGAAAAAACCCGGATTATTAATAAAATCTTGCAAAAAACGGCGGGGCATCACGTAGACTTTCAGGATGTGGCCAATGTTTTAAAAAGCGTCATCCACGCCAATATTTACATTGCCGACCGCCAGGGAAGCATTCTCGGGCACTCCATAGTGGAGGAATTTGAGTGCGAACTGATGCTGAATGAAGTAATATCCAAAGGCCATTTCCCCGAGGAATACAACGAGTTCCTCCTGAAGGAGGACGATTCCCGCATCAACCTGAAGCAAAAGAGCAATGCCTGCGTATTCCTGCAGAACGAATGCCTGTTCACCAACAAGATCACCACCATAATCCCCATACTGGGAGGGGGAAAGCGGCTGGGCACCCTTCTTTTGGCCCGTTTTGCCGAAGAGTTTACCGATGAAGACATGATTCTGGGCGAGACGGGGGCCACAGTGGTGGGTATGGAGATCCTCCGCTCCAAGGCGGAGCAGATCGAAGAGGAAGCCCGCAACAAGGCGGTGGTCCAGCTGGCCATCGGCACCCTGTCTTACTCGGAACTGGAAGCGGTGGAGCATATATTTGAGGAGCTGAAGGGGGAGGAAGGCCTCCTGGTGGCCAGCAAGATTGCGGACCAGCTGGGCATTACCCGTTCCGTCATTGTCAACGCCCTCAGGAAATTCGAAAGCGCCGGTGTCATCGAGTCCCGCTCCCTGGGCATGAAAGGGACCTATATCAAGGTATTGAACCCCTACCTCCTGGAGGAGTTGGATAAGAAGACAGGACGCTGAGAAGCCGGCCGTAAGCCAGTTTTTACGGCCGCAGAACGGCGGCGGGGG
>SLHK01000184.1 GCA_007136165.1 Syntrophomonadaceae bacterium | reverse complement strand
TCCTATCATTTCCGACTACGAGGAAATGTCACCCATGATAGAAGAATACCGGGAGGAAAGGGTGGAAGGGGCAGAAATCCTTCTGCTGGCT
Source organism: Syntrophomonadaceae bacterium (assembly GCA_007136165.1). Classification (GTDB taxonomy): domain Bacteria; phylum Bacillota; class Dethiobacteria; order PWVN01; family PWVN01; genus PWVN01. Next base: position 12,029 of record SLHK01000184.1, on the reverse strand, counting down.
CACGGGATTGCCGCCAGGACTGCCGCCGCCGCCCTGCCGGTTTTGCAAAGAGAAGGCATCCGGGCGGGGCTCTTTCGGCCGGTGACCCTGCGCCCCTTCCCCGCCCGGGCCCTGCGGGAGCGGGTATCACGGCTGCCCCGCATGCTGGTCATCGAATCGTCCCAGGGCCAGTTGTACCGGCTGGCTATGGCGGAGCTGGCGGGCCTGTCGTGTACCGTCCATACCCTTTTTAAGCCGGGAGTGGGGATTACGGTGGATGATATATTGGCCAGGGCAGTTGAGATTCGCGAAAGGAGCGGGTGAAATGGACAAGGGTGGAACCATGCCCCTGTCCTGGCACAGGGAAAGCAAGCCTCATAAGTTCTGCCCCGGATGCGGCCACGGCCTGGTTCTAAAAGTCCTGGGAGAATTGATTGATGAAATGGACCTGCGGGAGCGGCTGCTCTTTGGCTGTGATATTGGCTGTTCTCTCCTGGCCTGGAACTTTTTCAACGTAGACAGCGTGCAAACCCATCACGGCCGTACTACCCCGGTGATGGTGGGGCTGAAGAGGGGGAAGCCGGATATGGTGGCCCTGGCTTACATGGGGGACGGCGCTGCTTACGCCATCGGGTCCCAGCACCTGGTTAACGCCGCTTATCGCAACGAAAACATATTTATCCTGGTGGTCAACAACACCGTCTATGCCATGACGGGCGGACAAATGTCCCCTACCACCCTGGCCGGGCAGAAGACGGAGACATCCCCCTACGGGCGGGACACGGAACTGGCGGGCCAGCCCACCCGGGGGGCCGAGATGATGGCCGCAATTGCCGCTGAAGGAGCCTATGTGGCCCGGGGTTCTGTAGCCCGGATGATTCAGCTTAAAAAGTTTATGAAGAAGGCTTTGGAAAACCAGCTGGCGGGCCGTGGCCTCTCTTTCCTGGAAGCCCTCTCAACCTGCCCCACCAACTGGCGTACCAACGCCCGGGAGACCTGGAGGTTCCTGGAGGAAGACATGGCCGCTTACTATCCCCTGGGAGAGCTGTCCGGGCCGGGAAAGGAGGTCCGGGGTTCATGAAAGCAGCAGCCAGGATTTTGGTAGCCGGTGAAGGCGGCCAGGGTGTCCAGTCCATTGCCGATATTTTGGCCCACGCCGCCTTTTTACAGGGGAAGGAAGCCCTGTATATACCTAACTTCGGCATAGAGCAGCGGGGAGGAGTGTCCCTGGCCTTTGTGCAAATTGCCGATGTTCCCATCGGTTCTCCCAAGTTTGCCCGGGGGGACCTGGTTATGGCCCTATCAGAGCGGGCCATCGAGAGGACCCGGCAGTATGTGAGCCGGGAAGAAACCCTGTTTGTCTTCGACAGTTCTTTAATTCAGCCCCCGGAAGTGGTTGACAGGGCCGTCGGCTGGCAGGTTTACGATACCGCTGCCCCGGAGTTCCAGGCCAGGGAAGAAAGCCAATTGAAAAAAGAGTCTTTCGCCTCTTTGCCTTCTGCCAAAAGAATCATGGGGATTCCCGCAGCCGATGTTGCCCGCCGGGAACTGCATCCCAGGGTCTTAAATATGGTAGTCCTGGGGGCGGCGGTAGCCCTGACCGAGGTGGTTCGGGAGGACTGCATCATCGATGCCTTGGAGCGGAAACTCCGGGACAAATTTGCCAAAAAGCCGGAGCTCAGAGATTTAAACCACCGGGCGCTGCAAAAAGGCCGGGATTTGGCCCTCAAAAGGGAGTGACTGCCTTGAGTTCAAAGGAAAGCCGTTTTCGACTGCTGAAGCACGAAGGTGTCAAAGGCACATTTATCATCTGCCCCGGCCTGTGCAAGGGGTGCGGCCTTTGCCTGGAGCGCTGCCCCCACGACGTTATAGACTGGTCGGAAGAACTGGGCATATACGGCACCCCCAGGGCCGCTCCCGCCAGGATGGACGACTGCATTGCCTGCGGTATTTGCCAGCTGGTATGCCCGGATTCCGCCATCCTGATACAGAAAAAACAAAAGAAGAAGGCCTAGAGCAGCAAAGAGCGGAGGGTGGAAAAGTATGTTGTTGTGGAGGCTTAAAAGAGGTATAATAGGGGAAATACAAAGCTGGTGATGATTATGCCTTTTAAAAAAATAAAAACAGGTGATTACGTGGTGGCTGCCGGGGTCCTGCTGCTGGTAGGGGCCCTGCTCCTTATAAACCGCTACATGATGGTGCTGCAGCCCGCCGGGGGCCATGCTTCCGTTGAGGTGGAAAACGAGTTTGTCACCGATGTTTCCCTTCAGGAAGGCGCTCCCCGTTATACTCCCATTTCTCTTCCCCGGGGAGAAGCGTTGCTGGAGGTGGAAGAGGGGAAGATTCGGGTTTTGCCCATGCCCCGGGAGATTTGCCCCTTGAATATCTGTTCCTCCGTGGGCTGGATTGATAAACCGGGACAGGCCATCATCTGCCTGCCAAACCGCATGATTATAACCGTCAGTGGAGAAGAGGAGGACCCCTTGGACCTGGACGGGGTCACAAATTAAACCAGTAGAATAGGAGATGAGAGGATGGAGAGAGTGACCAAAGAAGGGCTGACCTTTGATGATGTGCTGCTGGTGCCGGCCAAATCCCGGGTCCTGCCCCGGGATGTGGATGTAAAGACCCGGGTGGCCAAGGGCCTGACTTTGAACATCCCCCTTATGACGGCCGGCATGGACACCGTTACGGAAGCCCGCATGGCTATTGCCATAGCCAGGGAAGGGGGGCTGGGGGTCATCCATAAGAACATGGCGGTGGAACGCCAGGCCATGGAAGTTGACCGCGTAAAGCGCTCCGAACACGGGGTTATTACCAACCCTTTTCACCTTTCCCCCCGGCACACCATCAATGATGCCGCCGCCCTGATGGAACGCTACCGGATCTCCGGAGTACCCATAACCGTCAGCGGGAAACTTGTGGGCATTATTACCAACCGTGACCTTCGCTTTGAACAGGATTACACCCGCCTGATTAAGGATGTTATGACCAAGGACCGCCTGGTTACGGCACCGGAAGGCACCACTCTGGCGGAAGCCCAGGAAACTCTGCAGAAGCACAAAATAGAAAAGCTGCCTATTGTGGACAAAGATTTTAATCTAAAAGGCCTTATAACCATCAAAGATATTGAAAAAACCATCCAATACCCCTCCTCGGCCAAAGACAGCAAGGGCCGCCTGCTGGTGGGCGCCGCCGTGGGGGTTTCCGCCGATACCCGGGAGAGGGCCAAGGCCCTGGTGGAAGCGGGAGTTGATGTTTTAGTCGTAGATACGGCTCACGGCCATTCCCTTTCCGTACTGCAGACGGTGGAATCACTGAAGGAAACTTTTCCCCATGTTTGTTTAATGGCGGGGAATGTGGCCACGGCTGCCGGGGCCCGGGACCTGGCGAAAGCGGGCGCCGACAGCATTAAGGTGGGGGTGGGCCCCGGATCCATATGCACCACCCGGGTTGTGGCAGGCATAGGGGTGCCTCAGATCACCGCCATCGCGGATTCCGCCGAGGGGGCAGCGCCCTTTGACATTCCCATTATCGCTGACGGCGGCATCAAGTATTCCGGGGACATCACCAAGGCCCTGGCAGCGGGAGCGGAAGTTGTCATGCTGGGCAGCCTTTTTGCAGGTACCGAGGAAAGCCCCGGGGATATGGAAATATATCAGGGGAGAAGCTACAAGGTTTATCGGGGCATGGGTTCCATGGGTGCCATGAAGGAAGGAAGCAAGGACCGGTATTTTCAAGAACAAGCGGGAGAAAAACTGGTTCCCGAAGGCATTGAAGGAAGGGTGCCTTTCCGGGGAACCGTGGGAGATATGGCCTATCAACTGGTGGGAGGCCTGCGGGCAGGCATGGGGTACTGCGGCGTTAAAGACCTGGCGGAGCTTCGGACCAAGACCACCTTTCTGCGCATAACCAGTGCCGGCCTTAAGGAAAGTCACCCTCACGACATCCAGATCACAAAGGAAGCTCCCAACTATACCTTGAGCTAGCAGCAATTCCTCCCCCAGGGGAGGTTTTTTTTCGGGTGCACAGTTTTCCCCTTTCCGGAGTAGAATAGATACATGGAAGAGAGTACCAGGGGATACACTAATCACAAGATTAACCCGGGTGGTGAGGGTAATGACCGCTGAACTGCAGTGCCAATTCTGTTCCCGGCGGGGGGAAAAAGGGGTCCGGGTATGGGGTGTCCATATGTGCTGTAATTGCCAGGATGAGCTTCTTGAGGCTCCCGTGGGAGGGGAAAGGTACCTGTATTACCTCAGGATACTGAAAGAAGCCAAGGAATCCTGGGATTTTGCCGCGGAAAACAAAGGCTGAAAAGGGATTTCCCCCCTCATTGCAGAACTAAATAGCAGTAAGTTAAAATGGAGGGGGAAGAATTATGCCGGCACAAGAGGAAGCGCCTCTGCTGGAAGCCCTTAAAAGCCATATAAAAGCCCGCAGGGTGCCATTCCATGTGCCCGCTCATCTGGGCCGGCCCCTTCCCGGTTTTGCCGGCCTGGAGACCAGGGGCCTCTTCTCCCTGGATGTCACGGAATTGCCGGGCCTGGATGACCTGCACTGCCCCACCGGGCCCCTATTTGAGGCTCAGGAATTGGCGGCAGAATTATTTGGTGCCATAAGCACCTTTTTTTTGGTGAACGGGGTTACTGCCGGAGTCCTGGCAGCCCATCTCTACTACGGGGGGAAGGGAAAAAAAATCCTCCTGCCCCGGGATGCCCACCGCAGCCATTACAGCGGTTTGATCCTGGCGGGCTCCACCCCCGTGTACCTGCCCGCTCTCTGGCAGGAGGGCATCCCCGTGAATGTACAGGCTAAAGACCTGGAGGTTGCTCTGGCGGAGCACCCCGATGCCGCTGCTGTCTTTGTCACATCCCCCGGGTATCACGGTGCCTGTGCCGATCTGGCCCTTATCCGGGAACTTACGGGCAGCAGGGGAATCCCTCTGGTGGTGGACGAAGCTCACGGCACGTATCTGTCATTGAGCCCCAAGTTTCCGACGGGAGCCGGGGAGGTGGGGGCCGATATGTGGCTGCAGAGCACCCACAAAACGGGGGGTGCTTTAACCCAGGGGGGGATGCTGCATGGGGGGCCGCAGGTGGACCCGGCCCGGCTGCGCTTCTTTCTGGGTTTGCTGGAGACCAGCAGCCCTTCCTACCCTATCATGGCATCCCTGGACGAAGCCAGGCGGTTTCTTGCCCTGGAGGGCAGAAAGAGGGCGGAAGAAGCGGCAGACCTTTCCTATGGCCTGCGCTCAGACCTGGAAGCCAATTCCCCCTGGCAGGTCCTGGCCTTCCCTTCCTTTGCCGCCGACCCCCTGAAGCTGGTCCTCAGGGCGGGAGGTTCAGGCCCGGAAGCCCTGGAAGCCCTGCGGCGGAGGGGCGTTGAGCCCGAGCTGGCCGGGTTTAAGCATGTACTCTTCCTTATTTCTCTTTTTCATACTTCAAAAGATATAGCCTTTTTAAGGGACACCCTGGTAAAGTTGAAGCCGGAAGGAGGCCATGAGGAAGGGTTCGGCACCCCAAATTTCTTACAGGTGCCCCCGCCCCTGCCCCGGCAGGTGCTGCTGCCGGCCCAGGCTGCCGCCTGTACTTCCCGGGCCGTACCCCTTGAGGAGGCCCTGGGTAGAGTGGCGGCGGAAATGGTGGTCCCTTCCCCCCCGGGAATTCCCCTTTTAGTGCCGGGAGAGGAAATTGGCCCGGGGGTATTAAACCTCCTGACACAACTCAGGAGGGCGGGGCTTAAATGCCAGCTGGCAGACCCCGCATTAAATACGTTGAAGGTTTTGGAAAAATAGCATAAAATAAGTTCTAGCAGGAGTGACGCTGGAAAAAGCTTGTTACAAGGCCGGGCAGGAGGGAGATATTTTGAGGGGCAAGCTCATTATCATCGAGGCAGGAGATGGCAGCGGGAAGGCCACCCAGGCGAAAAAGCTGGCCGACAGGCTAAAAGCCGAAGGGTTTACAGCCATGAAAATATCCTTTCCCGACTATCAAAGCCAGGCTTCGGCCCTCATCAAGATGTACCTGCAGGGGGAGTTCGGCAGCAGCCCCGGGGATGTAAACCCCTATGTGGCTTCCACCTTCTATGCCGTAGACCGGTATGCCTCCTACAAGAAAAGGTGGGGCGATTTTTACCGGGAGGGAGGCATCGTGGTGGCCGACCGGTATACCACGTCCAATATGGTGCACCAGGCTGCCAAAATCCCTCATGCCGGGGAACGGGACAAGTTTCTCCGCTGGTTGTGGGACCTGGAATTCACAAGATTCCAACTCCCCAGGCCCGATGCCGTTATTTTTTTAAACATGCCCCCGGAGGTTGCCCTTAAACTGCTGCGGGGCAGGGGAACGGGCAGGGAGGGGCGGGATATTCACGAAGAGCATGAAGAATTTCTCATATCGTCCTACCAAAATGCCTGCCGGCTGGCGGCAGCTTACGGCTGGCATACCATAGACTGCTGCCGGGAAGGGTCCCTCAGGGAGGTTTCGGATATTCACCAGGAGATTTATGCTTTTGTCAGGAGCCTCCTGTAGGGTAAAGGAGAGTCAAGCATGCCTTTTAGCGATTTTGTCGGACAGGCTCATATTATCAGGTTTCTTGAAAAGGGGATTTCCTCGGGGAGGTTGAGCCACGGCCTGCTCTTCTCAGGGCCCGGGGGGAGCGGTAAAGGCACCCTGGCCCTGCTGTTGGCCCAGGCCGTAAACTGCGGGAGCCGGGGACAGGTACCCTGCGGCACCTGCCTTTCCTGCCGCAAGGCCGCCGGGATGAACCACCCCGATGTGCGTATAATTGCCCGGGATGGCGCCCATATTAAGATGGAACAGGCCAGATCCCTGCGGCAGGGGGCGGCCTTACCTCCCTACGAAGGCCGAAAAAAGGTATACATCATTGACGGTGCCGAGGACATGACGGCACCGGCGGCCAACAGCCTCTTGAAAATCCTGGAGGAGCCGCCTTCCTATCTGCTTTTTATCTTGTTGTCAAGCCGCCCGCAGCAGCTGCTGCCCACCATCCTGTCCCGGTGCCAGGCCCTTCCCTTCCGGCCGGTGCCGGAGGAAGAGATAGCTTCTTACCTGCTGGAAAAGACAGGGGATATGCTGCCGGGGGAAGCCAGGACTTATGCTTCCCTGGCCCAGGGTTGCGTGGGCAAGGCCCTTTTGCTTTACCAGGACAAAGAATTTGCCGCCCTGAGGGAGAAGGCTGCGGCTTTTTTGCAGGACCTGGCGGATATCAAGGCAGAAGAGGCTTTCCCCCTGGCGGAGACTCTGGCGGGGCTTAAAGACCCCGGGCTTTTTCTCGATTTGACGCTTCTTTATTTACGGGATATACTCCTTTACAAAAGGCCTCACGCTGTGGGAAGGCTCTATTACGCAGATTTTGAAACTTCTCTGCAAAAGTTCACCCATATACCTGACAGGGTTCTTCTGCAGGTGATTAAATCCGTCCTGGCTGCCAGGAATGAGCTTGCCGTTCCGGTCAACCAGAAATTGGTCCTGGGAGTTATGCTTCTGGAGTTGAAGGAGGTAATCTGAAGTTGAGCAGGGTTGTTGGTGTACGTTTTAAAAAAGCAGGTAAAATTTATTATTTTGATCCGGGCTCCTTGCCCCTGGTGTCCGGGAGTACAGTAATTGTGGAAACATCCCGCGGTCAGGAATTCGGCGAAGTGGTAACGGAGGTGAAGGAGGTCCCGGAAGGGGACCTGGTCCTGCCTTTGAAGGCAGTGGTTCGCATAGCAGCGGAGGAGGACTGCCAAAAGGTGCTGGAGAACCGCCGTAAAGAGGAAGAAGCCTTTCGTATCGGCCAGGAGAAAATTATCAAGCATAAGCTGGATATGAAACTGGTGGATGTGGAGTATACCTTTGACCGCAGCAAAATTATTTTTTATTTCACCGCCGACGGCCGGGTAGACTTTCGTGAACTGGTGAAGGACCTGGCGGCTGTCTTCCGCACCCGGATTGAGCTCCGGCAGATCGGTGTGCGGGATGAGGCCAAGATGATCGGCGGGCTGGGGACCTGCGGCAGGGAACTGTGCTGCTGTACTTTTTTGGGAGATTTTGAGCCCGTATCCATCAGGATGGCCAAGGACCAGAACCTTTCCCTAAATCCCACCAAGATATCCGGTATCTGCGGCCGCCTCATGTGCTGCCTGCGGTACGAGACGGATACCTATGAAGATGCCAGGAACGACTTTCCCAAGGTTGGGGACTCCGTCATTACCCCGGAGGGGACTGGGAAGGTCCTCCACCTGAATGTGGTAAAAAAGACGGTTAATGTGCAGATCGATGAAACGGAAAAACACTTTGAATACCCCCTGCAGGAAGTCCGGAGAGTGGAATAATCAAGAGGGATTTAAAAGGCCGAGGTATTCGGCGGTGCTTTCCGCCTGGCCCGGAAAGGCGGGGCTGCCGCCCTCTTCCCTGATGTGCAGGGACATGAGCCGGCGGGCGTCATTCATACCCCTACCCCCCAGAAGCAGGACCAGGTCTCCATCTTTCAATGAAAGAGACAGTTCCTGCAGGGCCGATACCAGGCTGTCAAATACGGCAACAGGGGCCCGGCCCCCGGCTTCCTGCCAGGCATTAAGGAAGGCTTTTTTTTCCGCCTGGGAGGCTTTCATGGCCGGGGGCAGGTATTCGCTGCAGGGGGTCAGGAAAATTTCTGCCAGGGGATGCTTGTCCTCCTGGGCCCGCAGCTCCAGGGCTATATTTGCCAGCTTATCCGTGGTGCCTTTTTCCATGCCCAGAACCAGAAAGACCCTTTGAAAGCGTAAAGGGGTAAGGCTGTTGAAGACAAATTGCAGGGCCAGGGAACAGGGGGCCGTATCATCCAGCAGGAAAATATCCCCGGCGGGGAAAAGCTCCAGACGTCTTTTAATCCCGGAAAAAGTTTTTACTCTCTGGGAAATGACTTCTTCCCTTACCCCCAACACCAGGGCGGCGGTGACGGCCGCCAGGGCGGTGTAAACCCCTATCTCCCCCGGCAGCATCAGGCGCAGGGGGAAAGAAGAAATGTCTCCATGCCAGGAGCCCAGGCGGGGCAGTTCGCCCCTGACTACTGCTTCGAAGGAGGACCCCATGGGCAGGGGCTTGTAATTTTTTGCCGTCACCATGGCCCTGGAGTAGTTAAGGGCATAGGTAACGGGTTTGCCGCCGGCCACATCCATTATTTCCAGGGCCTGCGGGTCATCGGCGTTTATTACGCTGACTCCCCTTTGCGGCACGGCAGCAAAAAAATTCCGGTGCAGAGTTACATACCGGGCCCACGGGACCTGGTCCCGGGCTGGAGGATAAAGGTTGGTGAGGATACCCAGGTCGAAGGGCAGGTTCCGGTAAAGGCCCTTATTGAGGCTCTGAACGGAGACTTCCAATCCCAGCCACCCGGCTGCTTTGCAGGAAAGAGTGCGGGACAAGATTTTTCTGGCGGACAGGCTTTCAATAAAACCTCCTTCCCCCGGGTACCCGGGCCTCTGTAAGATATGCTGCAGAAGGAAACCGCTCATACTTTTGCCATAGGTGCCGGCCACAGCAACCATGGGGTGCTTTTTTCTCTCCTGTACCACGGGAACACCTCCTAAAGGACGGTATTTTTGCTGCATCTCTACTGCATGGAACGGCACCTTCCCGGGAAGCCTTAAGTACTGCAGGCCTTGTCTCCAGGCAGGTATCTTTATTTTTTAGTATCGAGAGATTTTTATGTATGGGGGCTGGTGGTAAAGATGGTAGAGGATAAAAAGGGGTGCCTTTTCCTGTGCCCTACACCCATAGGCAATCTGGAGGATATAACCTTAAGGGTCCTCAGGACTTTGGAGCAGGCTTCCCTCATTGCTGCCGAAGATACCCGCCGCACCCGCAAGCTGCTCAGCCATTACAATATCAAGACACCCCTGGTCAGCTACCGGGAGCACAACCGGAAGAAACAGGAAGGTTTTTTGCTTGATAAGTTGACGCAGGGAGATGATGTGGCCCTGGTTTCCGATGCCGGTATGCCGGGAATATCCGACCCCGGAATTGAGCTGGTCCAGGCAGCCCTGGAGAGGGGCTTATCCGTGGAAGTTTTGCCCGGCCCCTCGGCCCTGTTGACCGGCCTATTGTCTTCGGGATACCCTCCTGTGCCCTTTGTTTTTTTGGGCTTTCTCCCCCCCAAAGGGAAGCAGAGGAGGGAGGCCCTGGAAAAGATTGCCGGGATTGAAGAAACCCTGGTCCTGTATGAAGCTCCCCACCGCCTCATCAGGACTCTTGAAGACCTGTGGGAACAGGGATTTCTGGAGGGGGCCGTTTGCCGGGAGCTTACGAAGAAATTTGCCGAAGTGCGTCGGGGCAGTCTTCAGGACCATCTGGATTACTTCCGTTCCCGGGAAGTCCGGGGAGAGTTTGTTCTGGTGCTTTCGGCAAAAGAAAAAGACGTTGGGAAGCAGGAGGCGCAGGAGATGCTGGAACCGGAGGAGGAGGTAAAAATCCTTATGGGTGGGGGCGTCAGCAAAAAAGAGGCCATTTTCAAGGTGGCCCGCCGCCGGGGCCTGCCCAAAAGAGAGGTTTACCGGCGCTGCCACGGGGTGCCGTCAAAAGGGCAAAAATAACAGCACGCGCAGTAAGCGTGCTGCTGGAGGACCAAACCCCGTTTTTTTAGAAGTGATACCCGGTACGGGTCTAATTTATAAAGCTTAGGATGTTCCCATATCTTCAATGCACTCTTCGCAGACGATCCGGCTTTTGTAATGTTTTACCTGGTCGGCATTGCCGCAGAAAATACACGCGGGTTCATATTTCTTCAAAATTATTTTCTCGCCGTCAACATAAATTTCCAGAGCATCCTTGACATCGATGTTGAGGGTACGCCTGAGTTCGATGGGGATTACCACCCGGCCCAACTCGTCCACTTTCCTGACTATTCCTGTTGATTTCATCATAAAGCTCTTCCTCCTTTTCTGTACATACAGCTTTCGACAAATTTTTAATATCTTAAGTATACCAGCATTACCAAAATATATCAATAATTTTTTTAGCAAAAAAGTAAATTTTTTCAATGCCTTTTGCGGTAAAAACTTGACAAAAAATTTCTTTTTAGGTAAGAATATGAGCAAGGGTTTGTTTTAGTCATGAAGGAGGCCTTTACCATGTCCAAAAAATCTTTTTACATCACCACCCCCATTTATTACCCCAGCAACAAACTGCATATCGGAAACTCCTACACCACGGTGGCGGCGGATGCCATGGCCCGCTTCAAGCGTTTGACGGGTTATGATGTCTGGTTCCTCACGGGTACCGACGAACACGGGCAGAAGATTGAGCGCCGGGCCCAGGAAGCGGGGCTGCCTCCCCGGGAATTCGTGGACGGGATTGTGGAATGGATCAAGGATCTGTGGGAAGTTCTGGACATATCCCACGATGATTTTATCCGCACCTCGGAGGACCGGCACAAAAAAATTGTTCAGGCTATATTTCAAAAGTTTTATGACCAGGGAGATGTCTACAAGGGCAAATACGAGGGTTGGTACTGCACCCCCTGCGAAGCCTTCTGGACGGAGCGCCAGGCGGAAGGGCAGAAATGCCCCGACTGCGGCAGGCCCGTGGAACTGGTCTCGGAGGAGAGTTACTTCTTCCGTATGTCCAAATATGCGGACCGCCTCCGGGAGCATATCGAAAGTAATCCGGATTTCATCCAGCCTGCTTCCCGGAAACATGAAATGATCAATAATTTTATTAAGCCGGGACTGGAAGACCTCTGTGTTTCCAGGACTACCTTCAACTGGGGCATTCCCGTGCCCTTCGATGAAAAACATGTCATCTACGTATGGCTGGATGCCCTGAGCAACTACATAACCGCCCTGGGTTACTTATCGGAGGACCAGGAGAAATACCAGCGCTACTGGCCTGCCGATGTGCAGCTTATCGGCAAGGATATAGTACGCTTCCATACCATCTACTGGCCCATTTTCCTTATGGCTTTGGGAGTCCCCCTGCCGAAGCAGGTTTTCGGTCACGGGTGGCTCCTCCTGGAGGAAGGGAAGATGTCCAAGTCCAAGGGCAATGTCATTGACCCCAAGGCCCTGT
>SLHK01000093.1 GCA_007136165.1 Syntrophomonadaceae bacterium | reverse complement strand
GTTCCCCAGTTCAACCGCCAGTTCGTTGGCGGGGATGCCGAAGGCCCGCACGTCCCGGCGCCGGTTACTCCCCGTCACCATGGACGTGTTCATGAGCAGAAGCCCTCCTTCCCGTAAGGAGGGTTCAAACTTATCCAGGGAAGGCCCGTTAAGAGCCAGCACGGCATCGGCCTCTTCCACCAGGGGGGAACTGATTTCCCCCGAGGAGATGATGACGCTGCAGTTGGCGGTACCGCCCCGCATCTCGGCCCCGTAGGAAGGGACCCAGGCCACGTGCTTCCCCGAAAGCATGCCGGCATAGGCCAGCAGCTGCCCGGCCAGGAGGACTCCCTGGCCGCCAAAACCGGAGATAATTACTTTAAACGCATCCATTCTCTCAACCTCCCGGTCTTCTGAATTCTCCCAGGGGATACATGGGAAGCATTTCTTCTTCCAACCAATCCAGGGACGAAAGGGGGTCCATGCCCCAGTTGGTGGGGCAGGTGGAGAGGATTTCCACCAGGGAGAACCCCTTCTTTTGCATTTGCATCTCAAAAGCCTTGCGTATGGCTTTTTTGGCCCGCCGGACATGGGCGGGGCTGTGGACGGATACCCGGCTCAGGTAGGCGGGCCCCTGCTGGGTGGCCAGCATCTCGCATACCTTGATGGGATTTCCGCTCATACCCACTTCCCTGCCGCCGGGGCTGGTGGTGGTTACCTGGCCCATGAGGGTGGTGGGGGCAATCTGGCCTCCCGTCATGCCGTAGATGGCATTGTTAACAAATATTATGGTGATATTTTCACCCCGCAGGGCGGCATGGACCACCTCCGACAGGCCGATGGCCGCCAGGTCCCCGTCGCCCTGGTAGGTAAAGACAGCGCAGTCCGGAAGCACCCGCTTAACGCCGGTGGCCACCGCCGGGGCCCGGCCGTGGGACGCCTGGAGCATATCCAGGTTGAAGTATTCATAGGCCAGGACGGAGCAGCCTACCGGGGCAATCCCCACCGCTGACTCCCGCAGGCCAAGTTCATCGATGGTTTCCGCCACCAGGCGGTGAATAATGCCGTGGGTACAGCCGGGGCAGTAATGAAAATCTTTGCTTGTTAGAGATTCAGGCCTTTTGGCCACAATTTTCATGATAATTCCCCCTCAAGACGCCGTATTTCCGCCGTAACTTCTCCCACAGACGGTACCACGCCGCCCATACGGCCGTAAAAATGCACCGGCAAACGGCCCTCAATCCCCAACTTCACATCTTCCACCATCTGACCGGCACTCATTTCCACCACCAGAAGGGCCTTGGCTGTCCCGGCGGCTTCCAAAAGCCCCCCGTTGGGGAAGGGCCACAGGGTCTGGGGCCTGAAGAGGCCTGCCTTGATGTTTTGGGCCCGGGCTTCGTCCACGGCGCCCCGGGCAATCCGGGCCGCCGTCCCGTAGGCCACCAAAAGTATTTCACAATCCCTGGTCCGGTATTCCTGGCTGCGCTGCTCCCTCTCCACCATACGGCTGAATTTTTCCTGGAGTTTCCGGTTGTGGACCTCCAGCTGGTGGGGGTCTAAGTACAGGGAGTTGATAATAACTTTGGACCGCCCCCGGCAGCCCGTGGCGGCCCAGGGTTTTTCCGGGGGAGGGGTATCGGCGGCATCCACGGGGATTTCCACCTCTTCCATCATCTGCCCCAGCAGGCCGTCTCCCAGAATCATCACCGGGTTCCGGTACAGGTCCGCCAGGTCAAAGGCCAGGCGGGTAAAGCTGTAGAGCTCCTGAACGGAGGCGGGGGCCAGGACAATAGTCCGGTAATCCCCGTGGCCGCCGCCCTTGACGGCCTGGAAATAATCCCCCTGGGCCGGCTGAATGCCCCCCAGCCCCGGCCCGCCCCGCATCATGTTGACGATGACGGCGGGCAGTTCCGACCCCGCCATGTAGGAGATGCCTTCCGTTTTCAGGCTGATACCCGGGCTGGAAGAGGAGGTCATCACCCGGGCCCCGGCGCTGCTGGAGCCGTAAACCATGTTAATGGCGGCGACTTCGCTCTCGGACTGGATAAAGACGCCGCCCACTTCCGGCATCCTCTTGGACAAATACTCGGGAATCTCGTTTTGGGGTGTTATGGGGTACCCGTAGTAATGGCGGCAGCCTGCGGCGATGGCCGCTTCACCCACAGCATCATTTCCCTTCATGAGCCTGGTCTTCATGCCCCCTTCCCCCTTTCCACCTGAATAATCATGTCCGGGCACATCAAAGCACAGATGCCGCAGCCGGTACACGCCTCCTGGTCTTTCAAGTGCACGGGCCGGTAGCCCAGCTTGTTGAGCTCCCCGCAGTCCTCCAGAATCTCCTTGGGGCAAAAGTGGATGCACAGGCGGCAGCCCTTGCACCGTTCTTTTTCAATAGTCAATCTTCCTTTTACCGTCACTGAAGGGCCCTCCCTTCCATATTTTCCCCGGGACAAGGGGACAGGCCCTTTGTCCCAAAGTTTCTTACGCATATAGTCCTTCGGAGGGGGACAAGAAACCTGTCCCCTTGTCCCTTCATCCCTTTGTCCCAAAGTCAGTGCGCAAAGATGCCCATTTCTTGGCGGCGGCAATCCTTTCGGCGGCCATGCGGTTGCTGACCGTCAGGGGAGACAGGTTTTCCCTGGCTGCCCGGGCAAAAATCTTGGCCAGCCGCTCCTGGATGCCGCCCACAATCCCCCTGATCTCCGAGGGCAGCCAGGCGGTTTTCTCCAGGGCCACGTGGATAAGGCCCCCGGCATTGATGACATAATCGGGGGCGTAAAGAAATCCCCTTTTGTGGAGTTCTTCTTCCAAACCCGCTTCGGACAGGACATTGTTGGCCGCCCCCGCCACAATACGGCACTTCAGTTCCCCTATGGCGGCGGCATTGATGGCTCCTCCCAGGGCGCAGGGGGCGAAAATATCACACTCCACCCGGTGGATGTCTGCCGGGGAACAGTTTTCAGTGCCGAACTCTCCTTCACACGCTTTAACCTTATCCTCCTGGACATCGGCTGTTATCACATGGGCGCCCGCCTCCACCAGAAGGGAAACCAGGGCCCTGCCCACCTGGCCCAGGCCCTGAAGGGCCACCCGCTTACCTTTGAGGGAGGGTTCCTCTCCCACGGCCTCCAGGCAGGCTTTCATGCCGCAAAAAACACCGTAAGCGGTGCTGGGGGACGGGTCGCCCCCCCGGCC
>SLHK01000061.1 GCA_007136165.1 Syntrophomonadaceae bacterium | reverse complement strand
GGCTTTTTCCACGGCTGCTTTTACCCCTGCGCAAAAACCTGCGCGGGAGGCCAGGATCGTTTCCAAGGAAACCCTCCTAAATTTCGGCGTGGAGCCGGCGTATCTCCGCCATAATCTCTGAGCTCATCTGTGCCAGCAGTTCCCTTCTGGCCTTTTGGCCGTAATGCTCCGGAAACGATATGGGGGCCCCGACCCGGACATTCAGCCGCTGGAAGGGAAGGTACCTGCCCTTGATGGCCACCGGCAGCACCGGGGCCCGGCTCTTCAAGGCGATCAAAGCCACCCCCGGCAGGGCCTCCCCCACCCGGCCCGTCTTGCTGCGGGTCCCCTCGGGGAACAGCCCGATAAATTGTCCGTCTTTTAGAAGGCTCAATGCTTTCTTGATGGTGCTCAGGTCGGCGCTGTCCCGTTTTACAGGGAATGCTCCCAGCCTTTTTATAATATCTCCTAAAATAATATAATTAAATAATTCCCCTTTGGCCATGAAGTGAACCTGTTTGTGGGTAACCATGGCGCCCACCACCGTGGGGTCCGCCCAATTAATGTGATTGGAGCAGATGATAAGGGGGCCCTCTTTGGGGATATGCTTTGAGCCCTCCACCTTCCAGGGGTATACCGTAGAGTAAACCAGGCGAAAAATGAACGTTAATATGTTATAGAGCATACTTACCCTCTGCTTTACCGGTGTATTTTCCTGACGATAAGGTCCACCACCTCTTCCGCCGTTAAATCGGTGGTATCGATCAGGGTGCTGTCGGTTGCCGCTTTTAACGGGTCCACCTTCCTGCCGGAGTCGATTTTGTCCCGGCGGGCAATCTCCCCTTCCACTTCTGCTTCTTTAAGGAGGGGGTTCTTATCCTTCATCTCCAGGTAGCGCCGTTTTGCCCTCTCTTTCAGGGAGGCGGTCAAGAAGAACTTGAAGGGGGCATGGGGCAGGACCCGGGTGCCGATATCCCTGCCGTCCATAACGATGCCGCCTTTTTCTCCCAGGCTGCGTTGAATTTTCACCAGTTCCCGGCGCACCGATGGAGATTCGGCCACGAAGGAAACGTTCCTGTTGATTTCCGGGCTGCGGATAAAAGGGGTTACATCCCTGCCGTTGATATAGGTGAGGGTATCCCCGGAAGGGGAAGCCTTAACCATCAGCTCCAGGCCCCGGACCAGCTCCCCCAAATCCCGGTCCATATGAAGGTCAACCCCTTCTTTAAGGGCCGCGTAGGTTACGGCCCGGTACATGGCGCCCGTGTCCAGGTATGCGATACCCAGCTTTTTCGCCACACCCCTGGCCACCGTGCTTTTACCCGCCCCAGCCGGGCCGTCTATGGCTACCGTCGGTTTAATCCTTTTCTCCCCCCGCCCGTGAAATTAAGGCTGAACCAGGTCCTTTCTCAAGGCCCCGGCGCCGCCCAGGTAAGCATGTACAATTTCTTTCTGGGTTTTATGGGTATTAACATGCATGAGGATGCGTATACATTTTTTCAGGGAACCGGGCACAGGAATCTCGCAGCAGTCCAGGAGGGGTACAAACTTAAACTCCGGGCCCCTTAGAGCCTGAGCGGGAAAAGCCGCATCCAAATCTTCCGTTACGGAAAAGATGATGCTGGCCACATCTTCCATTTCCACCTGATTCAGTTCCATCATTCGGGTCGCCAGGTGCCGGGTTTCCTGAAGGATTTCCTCCGCCGAATTTTCCTTTACAGTTATAGCTCCCCTAATACCCCGGACAGCCGTTGACATCCTCATCGCCCCATTGCTTTTGTTAAAATAATATAATAAAATGCTATCTTTTACAAGTCTTTGGGGAATTTATTCCAGGGTAACCCACCCTAAAAGCTCGTTGGTGTCATGGGTGGTGACGCTGTGGCCCACCAGGGGAGTCCTAAGAAGGGGGCTGGCCGATATCACCCGGACGGTAACGGCATCCTTAAGGCCAAAGCTGTCAATTTCAATCATATCCCCTTCCCTGACCACCAGGTGAACCCGGCCCTCCTTAAAGGTAGCCCTCTCCTCCTGGTTGACCAGGACCACCACCGAGCCCTGCCCCAAGTCCCACCCCTCCAGGACCAGCTCCAATTCCAGGCGAAGGTCCCGGGTGATTGTGGTTTCCGGTGCAAATACCTCCTCCACCTTGGGGCCTTCCAGCCTGACCATATAGTTGAGCATGCCCTTTAGGCTGTCGTGGCTCATCAGGTACTGGCTCAAAAAGAGCAGGAGTATAAGGCCTATTCCCAGTTTCAGCAGGGCTTTCTCGAACCTCCGGGTGGACTTGGAAAACCATTTTTCAAAATCATTCACATTCAGTCACCTGCCGGCTTTGGCTTTACCTCTATTCATACTAGTGTATGCCTCCCCAAAAATACTTATGCTTCAAGGGAAGCGCTTTTCCCCGCCACGTAGCCGGTGGAAAAGGCCGCCTGCAGGTTGTAGCCGCCGGTATATCCGTCCACATCCAAAACTTCCCCGCACAGATAGAGCCCCTTGGCCTTTCGGGACTCCATGGTTTTGGGGTTCACCTCCTTCACCGCTACCCCTCCCACCGTTACGATGGCTTCCGGCAGGGGGCGAAACCCGGTAAATGTCAAGGGGAGGTTTTGCAGTAGACCGGCCAGGGCAAGGCGCTCCTCCCGGTTTATTTGGGCCGCCTGCTTGTCGGGATGTATCCCCGAGAGGGCCACCATGACGGGAATGAGTTTTTGGGGCAACAGGCCGTCCAGGCAGTTTTTAAACTGCTTTTTACTCTGTTTATCCAGGTCCCGCTGCACCCTTTTCAAAAGGGCCTCCCGGGACAGGGCGGGTTTCAGGTTGATGCCAAAGGAGATACCGCCTTTCACATCCAGCATCCTGCGGCTTAAGCTCAGGACGATGGGGCCCGAGATTCCAAAATGGGTAAAAAGGAGTTCGCCGAATTCCCTGCCGGCAGCGCCGCTCCGGGAGGCATATGAAAGCTCCACATTTTTTAAAGCCAGACCCTGAAGTTCTTTGACCCAGCCTTCCTTTACGGTAACGGGTACAAGGCCGGGCCTGGGTTCCACAATGGTATGGCCCGCCTCCGCCGCCAGATGGTAGCTGTCGCCGGTGCTGCCGGTGGCGGGGTAACTGGCCCCTCCTGTGGACAGAATTACCCGGTCTGCCCTGTAGAGCTTTCCCTCTTTTGTGGAAACCCCCACGGCCCGGCCCTCT
>SLHK01000172.1 GCA_007136165.1 Syntrophomonadaceae bacterium | reverse complement strand
TGCGGGCCTTGATCCTCTGCACCTGGGGATTATTGTGGTCCTCACCCTGTCCCTGGGCAGGGTAACCCCCCCTTACGGCATTTGCCTTCTGGTAGCTTCCCAAATAGCGGAAATACCAAGCCATAAAGTCTTTAAAGCCTCTCTTCCCATGATTGCCCTCACCCTTTTAATTATTGTAGCCGGCATTGTGGTGCCCGACCTGTTCCTCATTTTGCCCAGGCTGCTTATGCCCCAGTATTTATAGGGGTTTTAAAAGATCAAAAATATGCAACCCCGAACTGGAAATTCACGTCCAAGCCGGCCGCTTCTCACAGCATACAAGGAGGTTGAATAATGCGCCCATTAGATAAGGTTGTCGCACTTTTGGAAGGCAGAAATACCAGGCCCTGCATCAGCATGTGGAAGCATTTTCCCCTTGTGGACAGAATTCCCCGCCAGTTTGTGCAAAAAACTCTGGCTTTTCAAGAAACCCATAACTGGGCTTTTGTAAAACTCTGCTACAACGGTCTTTATTCCATTGAAGACTGGGGCTCCATCATCAAGTGGCCCGGGAAGGAAGATGAAACGGGTTTTGTGGCGGATTACTTTATCAAAAAAAGCAAGGACTGGGACAGGCTGCAGCCCCTGTCGGTGCAGGAAGGCGCTCTGGCCCGGGAAATAGCCGTGACCAAAGAGGTGGTCAATGCCATGAAAGGCAGGGTGCCTGTCCTGGGGACTGTTTTCAGCCCCCTGACAACAGCCTGTAAGATGAGTGGCCAGATTATACTTGACCATATCAGGGGAAACTCTCAAAGCCTGACAAAAGCTTTGGAGGTTATCACCCATACCACCAGAGAATTTGCCGGGGAGCTGGTCAAAGCCGGGGTGGACGGGATTTTCTTTGCCACCCAAATGGGCACCACGGATCTGCTTACCGTGGAAGAATACGGCGCCTTTGGCATCCCCTACGACCTTTCTGTTTTAGACGTTATCCAGGGCAAAACCTGGTTCAATGTCCTCCATATACACGGCAGCAGGCCCATGTTGGCTGAACTCAAGAACTACCCGGTCCAGGGGATCAACTGGCATGATCGCAGGGTGGCCGCTAACCTGACCCTGGCACGACAAATAACAGACAAGGTACTTATCGGCGGTATCGATGAGCATGGGGTTATGGCCCATGGTGATGAGAGGGTTTTGAGAGCCCATATCCGGGAAGCAGTTGAACAGGAGGGAGGCGCCAGGCTCATATTGGGGCCCGGCTGCGTGGTGCCCTTAAAGATACCCGAAGAAAAACTCATCATGGTAAAGAAGATCGTGGAAGAGTTGTAAGAGAAAATCAAGCAGGTTTTTTAATCAGCACTCAGGGCGGGAGTTCTCCGAATTTACCGGGATAGAAAAGCCGGGAGTCCATGGGATTCCCGGCCTTCTTTAAGGAAGGACTGTTAATTAAGCTGTAAATCTAAGAGCTAACGGTTTCGGGGGGCGTAAAACCGTGCTGACTGCACAGGCCCAGCAGTTGTGTCCACACCTTTTTATGGACGGGGACCCCCTCTTTCATGTTTTCCTCCCACCTGGCAAACTCTTTTTCACCCGCGATGTAGATGTGGTCGCATCCCTCCGCCAGGGGTGCCGTTCTCAATTCCTCAACAAACTGGTCCATCCGGCCCTTGAACTCTTCCAAATCCATGAAGGCGTCCACGTGCATAGCCGTCACAAAATGCCCCACACCGCAGGGCTCCGGCCTCTGGGTGGCGTTTAACACGCCGGCCAGGAATGATGAACCCGTCAGGACGCCCGACAGGATATCCACGGCAGCGGACAGCCCGTACCCCTTGTAGCCCGCCGTTTCTGCAGGGCCGCCCAGGGGGAAAAGCCCTCCTCCCTCAAGAATTTTACCGGGGTCATCCGTCGGAAGCCCCAAATTGTCGGCCCCCCATTCCCGGGGGACTGTAAGTTCTTTACGCTTATGGACGTCAATTTTCCCTTTGGGCACCACACTGGTGGCCATGTCCAGGACAAAGGGCCGGGACTCTCCCGCCGGAAAAGCCAGGCTTATAGGATTGGTCCCCAGGAGGCGTTTTTTGGCATAGGTGGGCATGACCAGGGGTTGGGAGTTGGAAACACAAATACCTATCATTCCCTCCTGCAGGGCCATCATGGAATAATAGCCGGCAATGCCGAAATGGTTGCTGTTTTTGACACCGCCCATACCTACCCCGTATTTCTTGGCCAATTCGATGCACTTTTCCATGGCCATATGGCAGGCCACATGGCCCAGGCCGTTGTCCCCGTCCAAAAGAAAGGTGGCCCCGAAGTTTTTTTTCATTGACAAATTGGGTTTGGGGTTCATGTAGCCCTTCTCTAAACGAAAAAGGTAATAGTCATAGAGCCGGGCCATGCCGTGGGATTCAACCCCTCTTAGATCCGCTGCCACCAGAATGTCACTGACTATTTCCGCATGGGAAGGGGGAACGTGATATTTTTCCAAGAGTTTTGCCGCGAATAGTTTTAGTTCGGGAGCCGGTACTTTAACATAATCTTTGGCTTCCATGTCCATATGGACTTTCCTCCTTTGTCCTTAGCCTTTACTAAGATTTTACTGATATCTTTCCCCCGAGGCCATCTTTTTTCCTGCCTCACAGAGAATACTTTTTTGTCCAAGACTATTTTGCAGGAATTGCCGGATCAGCCCAAAGGGTCAACTATTTAACCCCCCTGCTACAAATGCATTGAAAATTCATTAGATTCCAAATATAATATGTGTAAGGCTCGGCCTGGGGCCGCTTGCCTTAAATTAATGAAAGGGAGGGTCCGGTGATGAGAGAGATTGGCACGGTTATCCACTATTACGGCAAACTCTCCGTGGCCGTAGTAAAGCTGCATGAGACTTTAGCTGTGCAGGAGCAGGTAACCTTCAGGGGCGCTACAACAGCATTCGAGCAGGGAATCGAATCTATCCAGGTGGACCACCAGAATATCGAGATGGCCGGGAAAGGACAGGAAGTTGCCATTAAAGTAAAAAACAAGGTTCGCGTTGGGGACAGGCTCTACAAGGCTGAAGAGGATTATTAGAAGGAAGCCCGCCGGGGTCTCCCCGGCATGAGAGGGGTGGAAACAATTAATCGCTTCTTTTTGATATCATTGCCCATGTGTTTGCTTCTGGCGCTGGTTCTTCCCGCCTGCTCCACTCCTTCGGAAGAG
>SLHK01000156.1 GCA_007136165.1 Syntrophomonadaceae bacterium | reverse complement strand
GCCATCCAGGGGAGCATCTATTTTTTTACTTCCGACGGCCAGTATCAGGGAGAACCCCTGACGGTTGAGATCCCCCAGGGTACTTCCACGGCGGGGATTGCCGGAATTTTGCAGGAAAAGGGCATCGTTAAAAATGCCACCCTCTTCCGCTTATACGTGCGCTACCGGGAGATGGACGGCTTGCTGCAGGCGGGGGAATACCAGCTTTACGAAAACATGCATCCCTCGGACGTCCTGGCAAAACTGCAGGAGGGCCGGGTCTACCGGGACCAGACCCGTTTTACAATGCCCGAGGGGCTGCGGGTTGAAGAGGTGGCCCAACGGCTGGCGGCAGCGGGCCTGGGGGACGAAGAAACCTTCCTGGCCTTGATGGCCGACCCCGGGGAGTTCAATTTTTCTTTTATATCGGAAATACCTGAAGGCCTGGAGTATCCGTTGGAAGGGTATTTGGCGCCCGATACCTACTTTGTGTACAGCGAGGCCTCCGAGGCGGAGGCCCTCCATGTGATGCTGCAGAAATTTAACGCTTTTTATACCGATGAGGTGCGGCAGCGCCTGGTAGAACTGGATTTAACCCTTCATGAAGCCGTAACTTTAGCCTCCATTGTGGAGCGGGAAACCCGGGCGGCGGAGGAGCGCCCCATAGTGGCTGCCGTTTTTCATAACCGGCTGGAAAGGGGGATGCTTTTGCAGTCATGCGCCACCGTCCAGTACGCCCTGGGGGAGGTAAAACCCGTTCTCCTCTATGCCGACCTGGAAGTGGAGTCTCCCTACAACACATACATGCACATGGGACTGCCCCCGGGGCCCATCGCCTCGCCGGGCCTATCCTCTCTGGAAGCGGTTCTTAATCCCGCCGATGTGGATTATCTGTACTTTGTCTACAGGGACGACGGCACGGGGCGGCATTATTTTGCCGAAAATCTCAGGGGGCACAACGCAAACATAAAAAAAGCCCAGGAAAACAGAAGGAACAACTAGCAAGGACAGCAAGAGGGGCATGCAAATGCTCCTTTTTTGAATTGAGGGATGCACATGAATAAGCCTGAACTGCTGGCTCCCGCCGGGAACCTGGAAAAACTTAAATTTGCTTTTCTCTACGGCGCCGACGCCGTATACCTGGGAGGGCCTGGTTACGGGCTGCGGGCCGGGGCGGGCAACTTCAGCCTGGAAGAAATCCAGGAGGGGGTGAAAATAGCCCACCCCCAGGGGAAGAAGGTCTACGTCACTTTAAATGTCTATGCCACCAACGAGGACCTGGAAGGCGTGGAAAGCTATCTATTAAAACTCAAGGACCTGAAGGTGGACGGCCTCATCATCAGCGACCTGGGCCTTTTTCGTGCGGCCTCAGCTGCGGTCCCCCGGGTTCCCATCCATATCAGCACCCAGGCCAACACCACCAACTACCTGGCTGCCCAGGGCTGGGGGGAAATGGGGGCCCGGCGGGTGGTGGCAGCCCGGGAGGTCAGCCTGGAGGGCCTGAAGACCATCAAGGAAAGAAACCCCAGGCTTCAGTTGGAAGCTTTTGTCCACGGGGCCATGTGCCTGGCCTATTCAGGCCGGTGCTTCCTCAGCGCCTACCTGTCGGGCCGCTCCGCCAATCAGGGAGAGTGCGCCCACTCCTGCCGCTGGCGCTATCAGCTGATGGAGGAGCTCAGGCCGGGGGAATACCTGCCGGTGGAAGAAGATGAAAAGGGGAGCTACATCATCAGCCCGGCGGACCTGTGCATGCTGGAGTTCATCCCCCAGCTGGTGGGGGCGGGAATTGATTCCTTCAAGATTGAGGGCCGCATGAAAAGCCTGCACCATGTGGCCACCGTGGTCAAGGTTTACCGGCAGGCCATGGACGCCTACTTCAACTCTCACTGGGAGTATATCCGCCGGATCCCCCAGTGGAAGGAGGAGCTGGGTAAAGCCGGCTCCCGCCCCTTTAATACCGGCTTTTATTTCGGCCCGCCAAAAATGATTCCCCAGGAGGAAGCAGGGCAACAGAAAATCCGTTTTGTGGGTGTTGTGCAGAAGTATGAGAGCGGGCGGAAAGCGGCCCTGGTGGAGCAGCGAAACCGGTTTTCCCTGGGGGATACCCTGGAAGCTGTCTCTCCCCGGGAAGACCCTTTTCAGTGGCAGCTGGAGCAGCTGACGGACCTTCAGGGGGAAGCCCGCCAGGCGGCCCCCCACCCCAAGGAGATGGTTTATGTGGGAGTGCCCCGGGAACTGCCCCCCGGTGCCCTGCTGCGCCGGGTGTCCCGGGAATAACCGTTTCCTTTAACCTGCCTGAAGGTAAAGTTATGAATAATAATCCCTCCTGTAGTGCAAACTAATACTCTGCAGAGGGGGTTTTTTATGTCTGACTTTAAACGCTGCCGGCGTATTTTTTTTATCATGATCATAACTCTGTTTATTTTTAACCTTTACGCCCTGCGGCTGGCCCAGATTCAGTTGCTCCAAAGCAGGCCCCTGACGGCCCTGGCCGTGGGGCAGAGGACGGAATCCCTTATTCTGGCCGGCAGCCGGGGAGATATTCTGGACCGAAACGGCATGTCCCTGACGGACACCTTCACCCGCAGCGCCCTGGTGGCCTTACCCGGCATCCTCTCAGGCAGGGAGGAGGAGGTGGCGGCGGAGTACTCGTGGGTACCGGGAGTGGAACAACTGGTGAGGGACGACAAATCCCCGCGGCCCCTGGTCCTGGCCGAAAATATTGACAGCCTGCTTTTGGAAAACATGCCCCTACCCCGGGGAATTATCCGGACAGAAATCACCACCCGTTACGGCCCGGAAAGGCTGGCTCCTCATGTGGTGGGTTATACAGATCAACGGGAAGGGATTATGGGGATTGAAAGGTCTTTTAACGAAGAACTCAGCCCCCAGAGGCCCTGCACCCTGGTTGCCATAGTGGACGGCCGCCGGCGCCTTATCCCGGGGCTGGGGTACCGCTTCTGGACGGACAGCAGTACCACAAAGCCATATAACGTACACCTGACCCTGGACCGGGGGATCCAGCAGGCTGTGGAACAAATTATGGACAGGCGGATTGCCAGGGGGGCCGTGGTGGTCATGGATCCCTGGACGGGAGACCTGCTGGCCATGGCCAGCCTGCCCGCTTTTGACCAGATTGATATAGGGGCTGCCTATGCAGAAGTAGAGGAAGGCACCAGCTTGCCCGAGGAGTTGAACCGGGCCGTC
>SLHK01000048.1 GCA_007136165.1 Syntrophomonadaceae bacterium | reverse complement strand
TACCCTCCGGGTGGGCCATGCAGGGATTCATAGATATAACCTTTAGGGGAGCGGGCCTGGCTCAGGTGGGCCTGCCCCTGGCGGCCCTGGTGGGTTTCGGAGCGGCCTTCCTGGCGGCAGGGGTATTCTTCTTCCGCTTCGAGTAAATACTGGTGCCGTCAGGCGATGGTATCCCTGACATTTGCATACTTTTGGTGTTCACCCTTATCAATAATCTCCTGTAAACTCCGGACCACCTGCCATACTTCCAGGTAGGTGGTGTAGAGGGCCATGGGGGCCAGGCGGACCACATTGGGAGGGCGAAAATCAGGGATGATGCCCCGGGCTTTCAGCGCCCTGGAAATGCGGGCCGCATCCCGGTGCTCGACGGCCACATGGCCTCCCCTCCGGCTTTCCTCCATGGGGGTCCCCAGGCGGTAGTTGTAGGGGGGCTCCGTCAGTTTCAGCTCCTGCACGAGAGACATCAGGTATGAAGTGAGGTTAAGGGACTTTTCTCTCAGTCTCTCGATTCCCGCTTCTTGAAAGATCCGTAAAGAACCCTCCAGGGGGGCGGCACTGAGCAGCTGGGGCGTGCCGATCTGCCATCCCCCGGCCCCTGCCGCCTTTTCAAAGCGGAGGCTCATATCAAACTGCCGGTCCTTGCGGCAGCCCCACCAGCCCGCCAGGGCCGGCTCCTGGCTAAAGTGTTTTTTGTGCACATACAAGCTGGCGGTACCTCCCGGCCCGCTGTTCATGTACTTGTAATTGCACCAAAAAGCGAAGTCCACGCCCCATTCATGGAGGCGGTGGGGCAGGGCCCCCACGGAGTGGCTGCAGTCAAAACCAATGGGGATGTTTCTTCTGCCTGCTTCCCGGGACAGCCCTTCCATATCCAGAAGCTGGCCGCTGCGGTAGAGGACGCTGGGGAGCAAAATGAGGGCCGTGGTGTCATCCATGGCCTTTATGATATCTTCTTCCCAAAGAAACCGGCCATCCCGGCTTTTTGCCAGCAGGAGGTTTTCTTCGGGGTCGAGCCCCTTGAGCCGGATCTGGCTTTTCAGGGCATAGATGTCGGAAGGAAAGTTCAACTCGTCCCCCAGGATCCGGGTGCGACGGCCCTCCGGGCGGTAGAAGGTCCCCACCAGGGTATGCAGATTGACAGTGGTGGAGGCGGTAACCACCACCTCATCGGGTTCGGCCCCTACCAGAGGGGCCTGCATCCTGCCCAGTTCCTCGGGGTATGAGAACCAGGGGTTTTCCTCCGCCATCCAGCCGTCAATACCCAGTCCCTTCCACTGCGTAAGGAGTTTCATAAGGGAATCTTCCGCATCCCGGGATAGGAGGCCCAGAGAGTTCCCGTCCATGTAGATTTTTTCCGGCAAAAGGTAAAACCGCCGCCGGAACCGGGCCAGGGGGTCTCTTTGGTCCAATTCTAGAGCATGTTCTCTGTCAACGGAAAATAAAGGCATAAAATCCTCCCATTTTTTAATCTGTAAATCATACATATAAATTCAACCTCCCCCGGCAAAGTCCTGTTTTTGGGGAGGTTTTCTCTTAAAAGGATTTATTATTTTTGTGATGCGAACATAAGGGGTTTCACCAGGCCAGTTTGCATCCTGGTAGAGTATAGGCCCGGCACCGTTGGGTTAAAAACGGCCCTCCTTTTCTATCAAATACTTCCAGTATTTCTTGGGCATGTTGCCGGCCTGCAGCCGGGGATTCTTCCGCTCTTCGATGGCGATTTTCACAAAATAGTTCTTCCACAGGCTCTGCATCTCCTCTTCTTCCCGGGCCAGGGGGAGCCTTCCCTGCCGGTTAAGATCCGTCACAACCCACCTCTTTTTGTTGTACAGGGCCGCTTTGCCCCTTTTTACGTCGTGGATTATCCAGTTTTCCCGGGGCAGACGCAGGGAAAAGTGGGGGGCCAAAAGGGCAAGGATGTCGTAATCGGGTTCCAGGGGGGCATAGAGAACCCCTCCCTCCAAAAGGCGAAAACGGGTTAACCCCAGCAAACGGTGGAGTTCCCGCCCCACCTTTTTGCTCAGGGCATGTACAGGGGCCACATCCGGGTCCAGGAGGTGGGAATCCACCGCCTTTCCCAGGGCAAAGCCCTTTTTTATGTAACGGTAAATCATGGTTCCCGCATCCTTTTTTTCTGTGGAGCAGGCATAGTAAGCATGGCGCAGGGCTTTGGGCGATATTTTCTTTCTGATAGTATCTGCCATGGCCGCTGCCCGCCCTGCATGGGTAGCAATAGTCCGCATTGCAGAAAAAAGGTCCGGCTGGTAATCCTTCCCGGCCGTCAGCTCCTCCCCCTCCTCTCCCTCTACAAATATTTCGTAGAGGGCCGTCAGGAGGCCGTCAAAACTTCCGTCATAGATAAGGGTAGCCATTTTATAATCCCGCCTTTGCGGGGAGCAGGTTTGCTTCCGGGAGGGCCTGGGGTTCGAAAAGGGACAGTTGCTCCCCGGGCCTATCTTTGCTGCCTTTCCCGTCTGCCAGCAGGGAGCGGAGAGCCACCGGATCCTGCGGCCCTTCGCTGTAATACCTACCCCGGCAGGTGATGAAGAAGCGGGCCCGTTTCAATACGGCTCCGATGGTCTTCAACCCCTCGTAGGTTATGGGGCCGTGCTTCCTGGCTGTCATGATCCTCCGAGCGGAAACGGGGCCAATCCCCGGTACCCTGAGGAGCATGGCGTAATCCGCCTTGTTGACCTCTACGGGGAAGAGGTGGATGTTTTGCAGGGCCCAGGCACATTTGGGGTCCAGTTCCTGGTCCAGGTTTTCCCGGGCTCCCCCCGTGAGCTCCGATGCTTTAAAACCGTAAAAGCGGAGCAGCCAGTCAGCCTGGTAAAGCCTGTGCTCCCTGAGAAGGGGCGGCTTCATCAGGTTCGGGAGGCGGGAGTCGTAATTGACGGGCACATAGGCGGAATAATATACCCTTTTCAGGCCGAAACTCTGGTAAAGGGTTTCCGATAGCTTCAAAATCCGCGTATCGCTGTCGGGAGTGGCCCCGATAATCAGCTGGGTACTCTGGCCGGCAGGGGCAAAGGGCTGGGTAAGCCGCCTCTTCTTTTTCTCTTCCTTTTCTTCGAGGATTTTTTGCGAGATGAAGTGCATGGGCCGGATAATATCTGCCTTCTTTTTCTGGGGGGCCAAAAGCTTTAGCCCCTGCTCCGAAGGCAGTTCCATGTTGACGCTGATACGGTTGGCATAC
>SLHK01000174.1 GCA_007136165.1 Syntrophomonadaceae bacterium | reverse complement strand
TCAATACTCAGGACTTCCGTATATGTGTAGATGGTAGCACCCAACCGCTCAGCCGCTTTGGCGTAGGCCTGGGTGGTGTGGAAGGGGTTGGCGTGGCCGTCGGTGGGGCAGTAGGTGGCCCCCAGGAGCCGGTCCGTGTTTAGATGGGGCACGATCTCTTTGGCCTCTGCCGGGGAAATCAGGCGGGATGGGATATCCAGGCTGTTCTGCAGGGCGATATTCTTTTTAAATTGGGCCAATTCCTTTTCCAGGTAGATGACAAAGAGGTAGCCCTTTTGCTTGAACTCGATGCTGTGGTCGTACTCCAGTTCTTCTTCCAGGTGTTCAAAGAGCCGCACACTCTCCCGGCTGAGGATGCAGTTCATTTCGGTGCCCCACTGCTGCCGGATCCCGGCACCGCAGCGGCCGGTGGCGCCGCTGTTTAAATACTGCCTTTCCAGAAGGACGATGTCCCGGCAGCCCATCTTGGCCAGGTTGTAGGCTATGGAGGCCCCCAAAATGCCGCCGCCGATTATTACCACGGAGGCTTTGCTTTTAATCATCGACCTCACCCCCGGCCAGGGTACCCAGGCTCACGGGTTTGGTGGGTGGTCGGAAGGTGGCCAGTTCGACTTCTGCAGGGCTTTTCCCCGTGGCCTTTGCCAGCTCCCGCAGAAGGTGCTGCCTGCAGGTCCTGCCCTGACAGGAGCCCATACCAATCCGGGAAACCCTCTTTATTTCCTCAAAGGTTTTATACCCCTTGTCAATCCACTCCCGGATATCTTCAACGGTTAAATCCTCACATCTGCATACGATGGTCTTGTCAGACATAATTCTCCCCCTTTCTTAGGGTTCTTATCAGCGGCGCAGAGCTCCTCCTACTCCTTGTGGCTGATGCTGCGAATGTCATAGGCTTTATCTTTTGGCACCATCAGGGTGATAACATGGGCGCCGTTTTTCTTGGCAGACTTCCTTACCTTTTTCACCGTTACCCGGGCCGCTTCATTTCCTTCCCGGTCCAGGCCCCAAACCTGGCTTCCTTCCGCCGGCAGGCGGGTGAATTCCCAGGGGATGGTGACCAGGGCTTCGTCATCGGAATAGGTTTCGTCCACGATGAAAACCGCCAGCCCGGGGCAGAAGCCCACGCAGATGCTGCAGCCGTTGCACTTTTCCTCATCGGTCCTGGGCAGGTCGTTGATGTCTTCAAAGGGCAAAAACCCTCCCCGGTTGCAGGCAGTGTAGCAGGGGTCGCAGGGTA
Source organism: Syntrophomonadaceae bacterium (assembly GCA_007136165.1). Taxonomy (GTDB): domain Bacteria; phylum Bacillota; class Dethiobacteria; order PWVN01; family PWVN01; genus PWVN01. The sequence goes on along the minus strand of SLHK01000174.1, from coordinate 1,962 downwards.
TTTCCTGAAAGCATTCCACAATGGCTACCGGCCCCTTGGCCAGGCGTTCCTTTGACGGCTTTATGGCTTCCAACTGCTCAGGGGTGGGAATACCGGTTTTCTCCAGCATTATACTGCCACCTCCCCTTCCTTGTAGAGTTTATCCAGGCCCGCCCGGATCTTCCCGCCCACAGGCCCGCGGCGCAGGCCGTCCAGTTCTTTATGGGCGGCGGCCACTTTCTCTTCGTAATCATCAAGGCCGTAACCCAGGTTTTTGGCTGCCGTAAGTCCCGCCACCTGCCCTTCCACCATGGCGGCGCTGGCTTCCTCGATGCCGCTAACGTCCCCCGCCACGAAAATGTTGGGAACGGTTGTTTCCATATTTATATCCCTCAGGGCCACATGGCCTCCCAGTTCCCCGATAAAGGCCATTTTGCACCCGGCCTGGAAGAGGAGTTCCGTCAGGGGGGTAAGGCCCACGGAAACGCAGAGGACATCTACGTCCAGTTTTCTCCCGGTCCCTTCCACGGGCTGCCACTTGTCGTCTATTTGACTGATGACGATGCTCTCCAGGCAGTCCTTTCCCCGGGCTTCAACGACGGTATGGGAGGTATAGATGGGCACCCCCATGCGCCGCACCTTGGAGGCGTGGACCAGGTAGGCCCCGATTTTGGGCATGGCCTCGATGATGGCCACCACGTCGATTCCCGCCTGCAGGAGCTGGTAGCTGACGATGACGCCGATGTTGCCGGCCCCCACCATGGCTACCTTGTTTCCCGGCACCACACCGTGGACGTTCATCAGGGTCTGGACGGCTCCCGCCCCGTAGATGCCCGGCAGGTCGCAGTTGGGGAAAACCAGGGTATTTTCCTGGGCTCCGGTGGCTGCAATAAGGGCCTTATGGTTTACGGTTTCAAATTTGCCTTCCATTTCAATGGCCACGCGCCGGTCCTCGTAGTAGCCCAACGCCGTGGTATCCTTCAAGACGCGGATCTTATCGTTTTCCTCTACTTCCTTTGACAAGATCTTGGCGATATTGACGCCCCGCTCCGAGGCATACTGCTCTTTGGAGCCAAAAAACATATGGGTCTGCTTGACCAGCTGCCCTCCCAGGAAGGGGTCCCTTTCCACCAGGGTAACTTCCGCTCCCTGGCGGGCAGCGCTCAAGGCGGCCTTCAGGCCCGCAGGTCCGCCGCCGATGACCAGAACTTCCGTCTCAAGCATTTAAATCACCCTTTCCTTTTTGGGTCTCCACAATCATGCCTTCCTTAAGGGGTTCCACACAGGAGCGCACGTTGGGCACGCCGTTTATCCGCATGTTGCAGGACGAACAGTTGCCGATGGCGCACCAAAAGCCCCGGGGCCGGTTGTGGATTTGACTGTGGGAAAGGACCCGGACGCCGGCGGCATGCAGGGCAGCGGCCACGGGTTCCCCGGCATAGCCCTCCATCTCTTTGCCGTCAAAGTAGAATCTCACCTTGGGCCCTTTTTCGAAAACCAGTATGGGATGCTTTTCAATCCGCATAAAGCCTTCCCTCCCTCAAAATAAAGTACTGTGTTTTTTCTTCATATATGACACCGTAGAGGAAAAAACGCCGGGGGCACCCTGGCCTCCCCTTCACTTCCCCCTAAGTGCCCGTTGTAACATGGCAAAGAAAAATGTTCCCTGGTAAAATACTTCGCAATATTTGTGCCAAAAAAAAAGGGGCCCAAAGCCGCATTCTTCCGTAGTTCCTTATTCCAAGGCTCCAGAAAAGTGTCAAAAAACTGTACAAAGTGTCAATGATTTGGATAGAGGCAGGGTCCCACCCGGGGGTGGGACCCTGCAAGAAAGGTTCTTTTTGTGTCGTGGGTGATTTTAGTCTTCACCCTTGAGGCTGATGTTGATGAAGTAAGCCAGCCCGCCGAACACGATGGCGAAGATCAAGATCATGGAAATAATTGCTCCACCTGACATTTACATCGCCTCCTTGTCTTTCTTGG
>SLHK01000138.1 GCA_007136165.1 Syntrophomonadaceae bacterium | reverse complement strand
GCGGCGTACTCCCAGAGAGCCGGGGACCCTTCCTCCATGTGACTGTTCCTTAAGATAACCTGATCCCGGTTAATCCCGTGCTCCTGCCAGGATTTCCCCCGGGTATGGTAGTTGTGAAGGAGGGGCTGCAGCCGGTCCAGGGCTGCGGCGAAACGTGCCTCGGGGCTTTCCCTGGCCTCAAACTCTTCCCAGAGCCGGTGAAATTCTTTTCCCTGGTCTGCCGGCAGCAGGCTAAAAATCCTGTCCGCCGCCTTTTGTTCCCGTTCCTCTTTGCCGCAGTTGGCCTCTTCGTCGTAGCAAAAACTGTCCCCGGCATCAATTTCCACCAGATCGTGGAGGATGACCATTTTTATGAGCTTTAATAGGTCTAAATCCTCCCCGGCGTATTCCGTCAGCAGCAGGGCCATGACGGCCAGGTGCCAGGAATGCTCTGCATCGTTTTCTTTTCTGGAATAATCCAGCAGGTAAGTCTGGCGGTATACCTGTTTCAGTTTATCGATTTCTAGAATGAAATCCAGCTGGGATGCCAGCCTCTTGTCTTTCATAGGCCACCTCCTGGAATCCTCCGGCACTGCCCGTCCAGCGGGGGTCTCCCCTCTTACCTGGTTTTGGCAGGCCCTCTTCTTATGATACCAGAAGATAGAGGAAATTAAAAACCTCTTGCCTTTGTATGTATTAAACCGGGATGTTTATTAAAAAATAAGGAAGGTTAAAAAGGGAATCTGCCCAGCAAGGTGGTTATAAAAATGTCCAGCAAAAAGAAAAAAAAGCTCAGCAAAACCCAGCAAAAGTACCAAAGCTTTGCCCAGGCCAGGGAGCCGAAGCGGCCGGTCCTCATGAACTGCCTCAAGGCCTTTTTGGTGGGGGGGCTTATCTGCACCGTTGGCCAGTTCTTCCAGTGGATGTACATGACTTTTTTTGACTTCACAGAAGTCAGCGCCAGCAACCCCACGGTGGCTTCCATGATCATCCTGGCCGTTATTCTGACGGGGTTGGGTGTTTATGACCACATCGCCCAGTGGGCCGGGGCCGGTACCATCGTTCCCGTCACGGGTTTTGCCAACACCATGGCCTCCGCAGCCATGGAACACCGCAGCGAAGGCTATGTGCTGGGGGTGGGGGGTAACATGTTCAAGCTGTCGGGGCCCGTCATCACCTACGGCGTTTTTTCTGCCTTCGTCCTGGCCATTCTCAGGCTCATCATTGAAGGATTGGGGGGGATGTAAATGCGGCAGGGACACCAGACCTGGCTTTTTGAACCCAGCCCCGTCATTCTCTCCCGGGCGGTGGCGGTGGGTCCTTTTGAAGCCCGGGGGCCTTTAAGAAAAGACTTCGACATCCTCCACGATGATATGTGGCTGGGCCAGGAGAGCTTTGAAAAGGCGGAAAAAAAACTTCTGGAAGAAGCTTGCGAGAGGGCTATTAAAAAGGCGGGATTGACGAAGGAAGACGTGCAGTTTTTTTTAAGCGGCGACCTGTTAAACCAAATTATCAGCAGCAGTTTCGCCGCCCGCACCCTGGGAATGCCCTACCTGGGTCTCTTCGGAGCCTGCTCCAGCTCCATGGAGAGCCTGTCCCTGGCCGCCCTCCTGGTAACCAGCGGTGCCGCAGACAATGCCCTGGCCGCCACCTCCAGTCATAACGGTTCCGTGGAAAAACAGTTTCGTTACCCCACGGAATACGGCGCCCAAAAACCGCCCACGGCCCAATGGACGGCAACGGCCGCCGGTGCCGCCCTGGTGGGACGGGGCGGTCAGGGTCCGAAAATTAAAGCAGCCACCATCGGGAGGATTGTGGACATGGGGCTTTCCGATCCCTTCAATATGGGGGCCGCCATGGCACCGGCGGCGGTGGACACTATACAGGCCCACTTCCGGGACCTCCAGGTGGGCCCCGACCACTACGACTTGATCGCCACGGGGGACCTGGGGCGGGTGGGCTTTAAAATAGCGGCTGACCTTTTTAAAGAGCATCGAATCCCAATTCCGGAAGAGAAGTTAACCGACTGCGGCATTTTAATCTACAGTGAAAACCAACCGGTTCAGGCGGGGGCCAGCGGCTGCGGCTGTTCAGCCGCCGTTGCTTACGGCCATCTTTTAAACCGCATGGAGCGGGGAGAACTGAAACGGATCCTGGTGGTGGCCACCGGGGCCCTCCTGTCCCCCCTGTCCTACCAGCAGAAAGAAAGCATCCCCTGCATCGCCCATGCCGTAGCCATAGAAAGTTGAGAGAGGAGGATTCCTATGGAAAAATTTCTCCTGGCCTTCCTGGTGGGAGGCGCCATCTGCGTCATCGGCCAGCTGCTCCTGGATGTGCTGAGGTTGACTCCGGCTCACACCACCGTAACCCTGGTGGTGGCAGGGGCCGTCCTGGGAGCCCTGGGGCTGTATGAACCCTTGATCCAGTTTGCCGGGGCCGGGGCATCGGTGCCCATCAGCAGTTTTGGGAATGCCCTGGTGACGGGAGCCCTGACGGAGGCGGAAAGGACGGGGGTGGTGGGGGTGCTGACCGGCATTTTCGAGGTAACCAGCGCCGGTATTTCCTCTGCCATCATCTTTGCCTTTCTGGCAGCCCTCATTTTTAAACCCAAGGGGTAAGGCCACCTCCCTTGCCCCGCCCACCTGTATAAAAAAAGTCCCTTTCCCACCTCTTTTTTCATGCCTGAGACAAATAACCTGTCCCCTTGTCCCACCCGGTAAGTTAACAAAAAGGCCTGACCCCATTGTTAACTTACTGTGTGCGGGCGTAGGTTTCTGCCAGGTTTTTCAGCCTGGCGGCCAGGGGGCAGTCCAGGTTCCCGGGCGGCAAACGCCAGGACCAGTTGCCCCCAACGGTGCCGGGAGTGTTCATGCGGGCGCTGCTGTCCAGGGCCAGCAGGTCCTGGAGGGGTATGATGGCATAGGCGGCATTGCTGCGGTAAACCCTCTCGATAAAGTACCAGCAGACTTCCTCCTCCGTCAGGCCTGAAAGGTCCTTAAAGCCCTGGTACTTCGTCCTGTACCACCCCAGAGTGGTGTCGTTGTCGTGGGTGCCGGTATAGGCGGCGGTATCCTTCTCCGCCAGGGGCAGGCGGAATTCCTCCTCCGGCTTTTCTTCTATGAGAAACTGCATGATCTTCATCCCCGGGTATCCCAGGTTTTCCTTCAGGGCTTCCACCTCGGGGGTAATGACTCCCAAATCTTCGGCGATGATGGGGATGTCTCCCAGGTATTTCTTTATTACCCGGAAAAACTTCTCCCCCGGCCCCTTGACCCAGCGGCCCCTCTCTGCCGTCTTGTCCCCTCCGGGAATGTCCCAGTAGGCCTCAAAACCGCGAAAATGGTCAATCCGGATGATGTCCACCAGGCGGGAAAGGGTTGCAAACCGCTCCCGCCACCATTTGTAATCGTCCTTAGCCATTTCATGCCACCGGTAATGGGGGTTCCCCCAGAACTGCCCGGTCTCGCTGAAATAATCCGGCGGCACCCCCGCCACCCGGGAGGGATTTCCCCCGTCATCCAGTTCGAAGAGATGGCGGTTTACCCAGACGTCGCTGCTGTCGTGGGCCACAAAAATGGGCAGGTCGCCAATTATTTTTATCCCCTGGCTGTTGGCATACCCCTTTAACTCACGCCACTGGCGGAAAAAGGTGTACTGAAGAAACTGGTGGAAGCCGATTTCCCCGGCCAGCTTCTCCCGCAGTTCTTTCAAGGCCCCTTCCTCCCGCCGGGCGGCGTCCCCGTCCCAGTGGACCCAGGAGCGACCGCCGAAATGGCCTTTGATGGCCATAAAGAAGGCATAGTCCTCCAGCCATTCCCGGTTTTCATGGAGGAATTTCTCGTACTCCGCCGCCCCTCCCTCCTCTTCCCGGAAGGCTTTAAAAGCCTGCCTGAGGAGCCCTTCCTTGTATTCCCGGACAGCCGGAAAATCCACGGTGCCCGCGGGGAAGGAGGGCGCCCCGGCCAGGGATTCTGCCGGCAGCAAACCCCCGTCTGTTAACTCCCTCAAGTCTATCAGGAGGTGATTGCCGGCAAAGGCGGAGTAGCACTGGTAGGGAGACTCGCCGTACCCGGGTGGGTTTAAGGGCAGAATCTGCCAGAGGCTCTGGCCGCTTTCCTTGAGAAAATCCACAAAGGCAAAGGCTTCCTTGCCCAGGCTGCCGATGCCGCCCGGTCCCGGCAGGGATGTGGGGTGCAGCAGGATGCCGCCCTCCCGCCGGTGGGAGAGGTTATGGCCAAAGCGGTCTTTAAGCAGGAGCTTCCCCGCCAGGGGCCACAGGGTAAAGGCTGCCCGCCCTTCCTGGAGGGGGATTTCCCGGTAATCATCCAGCACGTCCACGGCCTTATCCTTAAACCAGGGGCTTAAGTCCAGTTCAAGGGAATGGGTTTCATCCAGGCTGCGGTTTAAAATAATAACGGCAGTATTGTCCTTTTTCTTTTGGCCAAATATGTCCTGGCCGCCCTGGATCTTTCGCCCGTAGCAGTAGATATCCCCCCGGGCGTAAAGGGGAAACCACTCCCCCGTCCTGAGGACATCATAGTGGTTCCGCAGGGCCGTCATTTCCCGAAAAAAGGGTGCCGGCTCCCCGTCTTCCCGCCCCCAGGGGTAATCCCGCAGTTTTTCCGGGCCCTCTCCTCGCCCTGCCTCCTCCCCGTAATAGATGGAGGGCACTCCGGGGAAGGTCATCTGCCAGAAGACAGCCAGCTTCAAGCGGTCCCTGGCCACGGCTTTTTTTTCCTTTGTCGGCATGCCCGGGGGCAGTCCCTGGGAAAGTGTATTCAGGATGAGCCTTCTATCGTGGCTTTCCAGCAGGTCCATGGCGGAGTAAAAGTGCTCCGGAGTATAGTTTTCTTTGAGTTTTTTCAAGGCCCGTTCCACCTCCCGGGCATCCTGCCGGCCCAATATGAAGTCCACCAGGATGCTGCGGAAGGGATAGTTCAGTATTTCCAGTTCTTCACCCAAAAGATAAGACCGCCTCTCTCCATAGTTAGTATTTGTATCTATCCGGGTAGTTCTCAAAACGGTACCCCTTATAGTATGGAGAATCGGGTGATTCATATGCGCCGGGGCGGGATAAAAACTCCCCTTTCCGGTCCAGGGTGAGGAAAACCTCCGGGGCCGCCCGTGGGCCGCTGCCGTAAGCCCCAGGGTAGTCCTTCTGTCTGTAGATCCCGCTAACAGAAAATGCGGTACAGCGAGGGTTGTGGGTTAAGGGGACCACAAAAAGCCTTCAGTCGGAATTGTAGACGGGGCTAATATCCCAAATGCCGGCCCCGTACTCGCCAATGGTGCGGTCGCTGGAAAACCGTCCGGCCCGGGCCATGTTGTTGATGCTCATCTTAAGCCACCTGTCCCGGTCCCGGTAGGCTTTGTCCACATCTTCCTGGGCTTTGGCATAGGCGGCGAAATCCCGCAGGACAAAATACTCGTCGTTGTAGTCCACCAGGGCCTCGTAGATGGGGTAAAATTCTTCCCGGGCGGCGGGGAAGAAGCCGTTGACCAGCTGCTCCACCAGGGTCCGCAGCCGGGTGTCCTCCTGGCACAGTTCCCTTGAAGAATAGCCGCCGTAATGGTAAAAATCCAGCACTTCCCGGGAGGTGAGGCCGAAGGTGAAGATGTTTTCTTTCCCCACCTCTTCCATTATCTCGACATTGGCCCCGTCCAGGGTTCCCAGGGTGATGGCCCCATTCAGCATCAGTTTCATGTTGCCCGTGCCCGAAGCCTCCTTGCTGGCGGTAGAAATCTGCTGGCTCACCTCTGCTGCCGGAATAATGATTTCCGCCAGGGAGACCCGGTAATTCTCCATGAAAACCACCTTCAGCTTCTGGTTGATTTCCTTATCCTTGTTCACCACTTCCGCCAGGGAATTGATGAGCTTGATAACCCGTTTGGCCAGGTCATAGCTGGGGGAGGCTTTGGCCCCGAAGATAAAAGTACGGGGATTGATGTCCAAATCCGGGTCCTCTTTGAGCCTCTTGTATAATTCCATGATATGGAGGGCGTTCATCACCTGACGTTTGTAGGCGTGGAGGCGCTTTATCTGGACATCAAAGATGGAGTTAACGTCTACCTCAATCCCCTGCTTTTCCTTTATGAAGGCAGCCAGAGCTGCCTTGTTTTCCCTTTTGACGGCAGCAATTTTATCCTGAAAGGCTTTATCCCCGGTATACTTTAAGAGGCCTGCCAGGTCCTCGGGGTGCCGTATCCAGCCGGGGCCGATGGCTTCCGTAACGAGGCCCGCCAGCCTGGGGTTGGCCTTCAAAAGCCACCGCCGGTGGGTGATGCCGTTGGTCTTGTTATTGAACTTGTGGGGGTAAACCTGGTAGAAGTTCTGCATTTCCCGGGTCTTGAGAATCTCGGTATGGATATGGGCCACACCGTTGACGCTGTGGCTTCCTACAATGGCCAGGTGGGCCATACTGACCTGCCCATCCCCCACTATGGCCATCCGGGATATCCTGTCCCAGTCGCCGGGGTACAGGTGCCAGAGCTCCCGGGAGAAGCGCTCGTTGATTTCCTCCACGATCATGAAGATGCGGGGCAGCAGGGTTTTGAAGAGTTCAACGGGCCATTTCTCCAGGGCCTCCGCCAGGGTGGTATGGTTGGTGTAGGAGATGGTGCTGGTGGTGATGCGCCAGGCATCTTCCCAGTTCAACCCCTCCTGGTCCATCAGGACCCGCATGAGTTCCGGGATGGCCAGGGTGGGGTGGGTATCATTGATGTGTATGCCGATTTTTTCATGGAAGTTCTGGATGCTGCCGTGTTTTTTCTTGTAGCGGCGTACCAGGCTCTGGACGGTGGCGGATACCAAAAAATACTGCTGCTTGAGGCGCAGAACCCGCCCTTCGTAGTGGGAATCGTCGGGGTAGAGAAACTCGGAGATGGACTCAAGAAAATGTTTGTATTCCACAATCCTGCTGTAGCAGCCCAGGTTCAAAGAATGGCAGTCCAATTCATCCAGGGCCGACTCGGCGTTCCAGAGGCGCAGGGTGTTGACCCGCCTGTTCTCGTAACCCACCACCGGGGTGTCATAGGGGACAGCCAGGACGGGCTCATATCCCTGGTGGTCAAAAACAAGCCGCCCTTCCCGCTCGTGGACGTCCACATGGCCGCCAAAGCGGACTTCCTCCGCCTTGTCGGACTTGCGGATCTCCCAGACATTCCCTTCCTTCAACCAGTATTCGGGAAGCTCCACCTGGTACCCGTTGACAATCTTCTGCTCGAAGAGGCCGTATTTGTAGCGGATGCCGCCGCCGTGGCCCGGCAGGTTCATGGAGGCCAAAGAGTCAAGGAAACAGGCGGCCAGGCGGCCCAGGCCCCCATTTCCCAGGCCCGCATCGGGTTCCTGCTCTTCAATCTCATCCAGGTTAAAACCCAAATCCTTTAACCCTGCCTCCACCACATCCCTGATGCCCAGGTTCAGGAGATTGCTGCCCAGAAGGCGTCCCAGGAGAAACTCCATAGACAGGTAATAGACCTGTTTGACCCCCTTCTCCTGGTACTTCTTGTTGGTCTTGATCCAGTCCTTGCTGGCAAATTCCCTAATCATGTTCCCCAGGGTTTTGTACAAATCCATGGGAGTGGCTTCGTCCACGCTTTTCCCGTGGATTTTCTCAAATCTTTCCTCAAAGTAACTTTTGAAGGTTTCCTTGTCTGTAAACATTATTTCCCCCTCTTTTTGGCCGGCAGGCCTCTGTACAGGGAAATGTATTCCCCGGCAGATTTGCTCCAGCTAAAATCAGACCCCACGGCATTCTTCACCAGCCGGGGCCAGGCTTTTTTATCCCGGTACAGGCTTACGGCATCCTCTACGGCTTTAAGAAAGGCGCCGCTGTCACGCCCCGGGAAAGAAAAACCGTTGCCTTCCCCTGTTTGCGGGTTGTAGGGGGTCACCGTGTCCTTGAGCCCCCCCGTCTGCCGTACCACGGGAATGCTGCCGTAGCGCATGGCGATGAGCTGGCTGAGGCCGCAGGGCTCGAAAAGGGAGGGCATGAGAAAAATGTCGGAGGCGGCGTAGATTTTTCGGGCCAGCTTCTCATCGAAGGCCAGGCGGACGGCCATTTTCTGCCTGTGCTCTTTGGCGTGATGCCGGAAATAGCCGCTGCAGCCCTCATCCCCCGTACCCAAAACCACCAGCTGCAGGTGGTGGGACAAAAGCCCGGGCAGGGCCTGGATTAAAATGTCCACCTTCTCCCGCACCAGGCGGGATATGACAGCCAGAAGGGGCACATCCCCGTCAACAGGAAGGCCCAGGAGTTCCTGCAGAGCCTCTTTGTTGCGGCGTTTTTTCTCCAGGGAACTTCTGTAGTTGACGGGCAGGGCGGGATCGGTAAGGGGATTGTAGTCATGGTAATCGATGCCGTTAACTACCCCGAAAAGAACCTCCCGCCTGCTGCGCAGGACCCCGTCCAGGTTTTCACCGAAGGCGGGCGTCAGGATTTCCTTGGCATAGGTCCGGCTGACGGTGGTCAAAAGGTCCGCATAATTCAGGCCGCCTTTCAGGTAGTTGACCTGCCCGTAAAACTCCAGCCCTTCCGGGGTGAACTCCTCCGGGCCGAGCCCCAGCACATTTTCCAGGACCTCCCGGGGGAATATGCCCTGGTAGCGCAGGTTGTGGATGGTAAAGACGGTCTTTAAATCCCTGTAAAAAGGGATTTCCCTTCGTTTTTGCAGGTAAAGGTTTACCATGCCCGTCTGCCAGTCATGGCAGTGAAGGATCCGGGGGGCCTGCTCCAGGTGGGGAAGGCCCTCCAGGACAGCCCGGCAGTAGAAGGCGAAGCGCTCTGCCTCATCGGGGAACCCGTACAGGCCCTTTCTTCCGAAGTAGCTGTCATTGTGAATAAAGTAGAAGGTACGACCGTTTCGGGACAGCTTTTTCAGGGTGGCCTCCCGGCGGCGCCGGCCCACGGAAACCACCATATCCTTGACGGGCTGCATCTGTCTTTTGAATTCCGGAGCTATGTCCCCGTAATCGGGCAGCATGACAGCGGCCTTAACACCCTTCCGGGCCAGGGCCGCCGGCAGCGAACCGATGACATCGGCCAGCCCTCCTGTCTTGACGAAGGGGCTCCCTTCCGAGGCTATGAAAAGAACATGCATCTTCTTAAGGCCCCCTTACATTTTTGCTCTTTTTCCTACCACCATGGGGTTCTCCCTGCTTCCCTTAAGCTCCCGGCCTCGGCTGATGCAGGCTTCTTTGTCTAAAATCACGGTATCCAGGGAGGCACCCTCCTCGATGAGGCACTTTTGCATGACAATGCTGTCCTTAACGGTAGCCCCCCTGTGGACCCGGACCCCCCTGAAGAGGATGCTGTTTTGCACCTCTCCCTCAATATGGCAGCCGTTGGCCACCAGGGAGTTTTGCACCAGGGCATCCTCCCCGTACCTGGCGGGGGGTTCGTCGTTGGACTTGGTATAGATAAAACCGGGGTTGAAGAAGAGCTCCCGGGAAACCTCGGGCTGTAAGAGCCCCATGCTGTGCCGGTAGTAGCAGGACAGGGAATCAATGGCGGCCAGATATCCCCGGTGGGGGAAACCAAAAATTTTTAGCGACGACAAGTTGGGCACAATCCCGTCATTGACCAGGCTGCACATCCGCCGGCCCTCTCCTTTGAAGCAATCGGTGATCAGGTCCAGGAGCAGGGGTTTCCCCACTATTATGATGTCCATGAATATCCTGCTGCATTTCATCTGTCCCGGTTCCGCCTCCATGGCCACCACCCGGGCGTCGTCATCCAGGGCTACTTTTTTGTAGCGGGACAAATCTTCCCCGCCCATCCCCATATCCTTGTAGAGAACGGTAATATCCGCTTGCATTTCCCGGTGAAAGCTGACGGCCTCCCGAAAGTCCGTATTGAAAATCATATTCCCTCCCGCATATACCACTGTTTTCTGGGAACTGTTTCTCAAGTAGTCTATATGTTCATAAAGGTACCCCATATCGCCCCGGGGGCCTTCCGCGGCGCAGGGCTCCATGGGGGGAAGGATGAAAAGGCCGTCCTTTTTTCTGTGCAGGTCCCAGACCTTGCCGGACCCTAAATGGTCCAGGAGGGAGCGGTATTTGTTCAGGGTAAAGATGCCCACGTTGTTGATGCCGGAATTGACCATGTTGGAGAGGACAAAGTCAATTATACGGTAGCGCCCGCCGAAGGGAATGGAAGCAATACAGCGCTGGCGGGTGAGTTCCTGCAGGTCGTAACACCCGTCCTTTTCACTCAGGTTTATGACGCCCATAACATGTTTCATGGCCGGCCCTCCTTTCTCTTAAACGCCGTCACCGGCTGATACTCCTGATAATCATATTGCCCGGTATTAGGGAATGCTCCTCAACCAGGGTGATATCGGCAGGCTTACCGCCGCTGCCCCCGTTGTCAAATCCGATGCGGCAGTTATCCCCCACCACCGTTTCCTCGCCGATGATGGCCTTTTCCACCTGCACACCCTCTCCGATTTTGGCATTGGCCAGGATCACCGAGTCCTTAACCACCGAACCAGGCCCCACATATACCCCGTGGAAGAGGATGGAGTTTTCCACCTCCCCGTAAATTACGCACCCCTCGTTTATCAGGGAGCGGCGGGCCCTGGCCCCGGGTGCCAGGTACTGGGGGGGATGGTTGGGGCTTACGCTGTAAATGCGCCATTCCCGGTCGAAGAGGTTAAGTTCCGGCTCCTCCACCAGGAGATCCATACTGCTCTGCCACAGGCTCTCGATGGTACCCACATCTTTCCAGTAGCCTTGAAAGGGGTAGGCAAAAAGGCGCCGGCCCTCCCGCAGCATCATGGGAATGACATCCTTGCCGAAGTCGTTGCTGGACCCTTTATCCCGCTCGTCCTTCTTCAGGTATTCCCGCAGAATCGGCCAGTTGAACATGTAAACTCCCATGGATACCAGGTTGCTTTTAGGTTTGGGGGGCTTTTCTTCAAATTGGATGATTTTCCCCTCAAAGCCCACGCTCAATATGCCGAAACGGCTGGCCTCTTCCCAGGGGACCTGGATGACGGCGATGGTGGCCTCGGAGTTTCGCTCTTTGTGGTAGGAGAGCAGGGCCGAATAATCCATTTTGTAAATATGGTCTCCCGAGATAACCAGCAGATATTCCGGGTCATACTGCTCAATGAAGCAGATATTCTGGTAGATGGCATTGGCGGTGCCCTTGTACCACCGCCCCCCTCCCTTTTCCGCAAAAGGGGAAAGAAGGCTGACACCCCCGTTTTTCCTGTCCAGGTCCCAGGGGATGCCGATCCCGATATGAGCGTTCAAGACCAGGGGTTGGTACTGGGTCAGGACACCTACCGTGTCAATACCGGAGTTTGTGCAGTTGCTCAGGGTAAAATCGATAATCCGGTACTTGCCGCCGAAGGGTATGGCGGGTTTGGCCAGTTTTTTGGTGAGAATCCCCAACCTTCTGCCTTCTCCTCCTGCCAGAAGCATGGCTACGCATTCCTTCCTCTGTATCATGCCTTCCCTCCTTTTCTCTTGAGCTTTAAAATAACCACAGCCAGCGGGGGGACCACCAGGGTCCCGCTGCAGGGTTGGTTTTGCCAGGGGAGCGGTTCCGCCTCAACCCGGGCGTTTCTTTTCCCGGAACCCCCGTATTCTGCCAGGTCGCTGTTGAATATCTCTATGTAGGTGCCCTCCCGGGGCAGGCCTATCCTGTAGCCTTCATGCACCGCGGGGGTGAAATTCAGCAGGACTGCCACAAAGTCATCCTGGTCAAACCCCTTACGCAGATAGATATAAATACTCTCATGGCGGGCCTGGGGCTCAATCCAGGAGAAGCCTTGGGGCTGGTGGTCCAGCTCCCACAGGCATTTTTCCTCACGGTACACGTGGTTCAAATCCCGGACGAAACGGTGCATCTGCCGGTGCATGGGGAAATCCAGCAGGTTCCAGTCCAGGGCTTTGGCCTCGTTCCACTCCTCAAACTGCCCGAACTCCCCTCCCATGAAGAGGAGTTTTTTCCCGGGATGGGTCATCATATACCCGTGAAGAAGCCTGAGGCCGGCAAACTTCTGCCAGTAATCTCCGGGCATCTTGTCTACGAGGGATTTTTTGCCGTGGACCACCTCATCGTGGGACAGGGGCAGAAGGAAATTTTCTGAGAATGCGTACGTTAAAGAAAAGGTCAATAAGTTATGGTGGTGGGGGCGGTTGACGGGATCTTCCCGCATATACTGAAGGGTGTCGTTCATCCATCCCATATTCCATTTGTAATTGAACCCCAACCCTCCCACATAGGTGGGCTGGCTGACCAGGGGCCAGGCCGTGGACTCCTCCGCCATCATCAGGGCCCCGGGGAAGCAGCCAAAGACCACCTGGTTGAGCTTTTT
>SLHK01000194.1 GCA_007136165.1 Syntrophomonadaceae bacterium | reverse complement strand
GTTTCCCGGGTGACTACCTCCAAATCCTCGGAGAAGAAACCGGAATCCACAGAGGTGATATAGCGGCCCCCCAGGCGGTGAACGAAGCGGCCGTAAGCCCTGAGGAGGGCCTCCGACTTCTCCGCCGGATCCCCCAAAATGACGGCCTTGCCGCCTCCCAGATCCAAATCGGCCAGGGCTGCCTTGTGGGTCATGGCCCGGGCCAGGCGGCAGGCATCCAGCAGGGCCTCCGACTCGCCGGCATAAGCCTTCATCCGGGTACCCCCCAGGGCGGGGCCCAGGGTGGTATCGTGGATGGCAATGATGGCTTTTAGCCCCGAATCCCTGTCATGGCAGAAGACTACTTCCTCCATTCCCAGTTCCTCAGCAGTCCTAAAGATTTCCAAGAAAACACCCCCGTTGTTTTAACTTACAGAAAATTTCTGCACTTTTTTTCACTTTTTGCATAAATTTGCAGGCAAGAATTTGCATAAAAGGCCGTCTCTTGAGCTTTTCCTCAAGGTTTTACCGAAACAGTGGGGGGTACCGTCCCCTCCAATATCTATAATATGCAATAAGTGTACCGAAGTGGGAAGAAAGAAGGAGGACCCCGGGGGTGGAGATGGGAGAACTCCGGTGGGTAAAGGGGAAAAAGGGAAGAAAAAAGCCCGGGCCCTTAAAAAAGAAGCCCGGGCCTTTCTCAGGCGGTGTAAGGGGAAAGGCGGCGGCGGAGGGACTCTATGATATCCTGGTCCGCCTGGAAGGGCAGAGAGACGGGCTCTGCCTGAAAGCCCAGGAATTCCTCCTTGAAGGGCGTCCCGCCGATCTTTTCGTTGTAAGCCCTGTACATCAAAAGCTCCAGGTTCACCGTATCTTCAATATTGTATGCCAAAAGAGTTTCCAGGGCCCTGTCATTTCCCCTCCGGGCGTAGTCCCGCCACAGGAGGACGGCCATAAACCCGTCCACCCCCTCCAGGTCTCCCCGGCAAATACCCAGCTGCCTTTCGCACCCTTTCAGGCCGCCCCTGTACCCCAGGCTGCCCAGGACATACCTGAGGTCAATGTGGGGGGCCGTAAGGGTAAGGCCCAGGTCCCGCTGGATAAAGGGAAGGTCAAAGCCCTGCCCGTTGTAGGTTATGAGGAGGCGGCACTCCCGGATGTCCCGGGCAAAATCCGACAGATTCCGGCCGTGTACATACCAGCGGACCTTCCCCCTGTGATAGAGGGCGATGGTGGTAATGTGGTCTCCCGGATAGCCCAAGCCGGTGGTCTCAATATCCAGGTAGGCCGCCTCCCGGTGAAAGGGGCCGAAGAGGCGCCACCTCTCGCCGGCTGGCAGGCGCCGGCAGAAATGCTCCAGGTCCCCCCCGGCCAGTTTTTCTTCCGAGAGGAGCAACTCTTCCCTGGCCGCCCGATGCAGCGCTCCCTTAAGGGGCGGTGCAGGGGCCTTAAGGTAAGCCCTCCAGGTGTGAATATTCTTCTCCCAGAGCTTTTGCTCCGTCACCCTGCCGATCCGGGGAATATGTATAAAAGTATTCTCAAGCATGGGACGAACTCCTTTCCAGGCCATGATCCTCGGGAAAATGTCTTTCCAAAAACCCTTCATACAAGGGCGTCTTTTTCAATCTCCGGTAAAACCTGAACCCCACCTGCATGAAGAAGCCGATGGAGAGGGCGAACATGAAGGTTCCCACCCCGAAGGGCCCCCCCAGCAGAATGCCGCTCAGGGTAACGGTAACTTCCAATAAGGTGCGGACAAGGCCCATGTTGAGGCCTGACTTTTGGGCGAGGGCCACCATCATGCTGTCCCGGGGGCCCGCCCCCCGGTTGGCCGTCATATAGGTGGAGGTGCCAAAGCCCATGAGAAAAGACCCGGCGAGAAAAACGGTTACCCTTAAGGAAAGGCCGCTGCCGATATGGACCAGGTCCAGGTAGTAGATAAAGTCTATAAAGAGGCCGATAAAGATCATGTTCAGGACGGTGGCGGCGTGGGGGCGCACCCCCAGGAGATAGCTCAAAAAGATAAGGAAAAACCCCGTCCCCTGCATAACCTGCCCCCGGGACAGAAAACCGGCCCTCTGGTAAACCCCCAGATGAAAGACGTCCCAGGGGGGCACCCCCAGGTTGGTTTCAAACATAAGGACCAGGCCAAAGGAAATAACAAAAAAGCCCGATATCATGAAAGAATAACGGGCTATTTCTTTTTTAAGCTTCCTTCTGTTTACTGTCACCGGGCATTCTCCCATCCTGTAGGCCTTACAAGACTACTTTATCATAAGTAAGGGGAGAAGGCATTATTTTTTTTACCTCCCTGTGAAATGCAGGGAACCTTTATCCGCCGCCATGGCCGCCTCCCAGAGGGCTTCGCTCAGGGTGGGGTGGGGGTGGATCAGGTCCGCCAGGTCCTCCACCCGGCAGCCCGCCTTAAGGGCCAGGGACCCTTCCTGAATCAGGTCCGAGGCATGGGGCCCCAGGATGTGGAGGCCCAGGACCTTTCCGTCCTCCCGGTTGGCAATAATTTTTACCGTGCCCTCCGCCTCGCCCTGGAGGTAGGCCTTGCCGCTGGCGGTAAAGGGGAACTTTCCTATTTTCACCTTTAAGCCTTTTTCCTTTGCCTCCTCTTCCGTGAGGCCCACCCGGGAAAGCTCCGGCTGGGTAAAGATGCACACGGGGATCACATCCCCGCTGAAGGCGGCCTGCCGGCCGGCGGCGTTCTCCGCCGCCACCACCCCCTGGTGGGAGGCCACGTGGGCCAGGAAATACCCGGGCACGGCGGCGTCCCCTATGGCATAAACCCCCGGCACATTGGTCTCCATGGTTTCCGCCGTGGGGATGCCGTCGGCGGTACACCTAATGCCCGCCTCTTCCAGGTTCAGGCCTTCATGGGCGGCCTGCCGCCCCACCGCCACCAGAAGGGCATGGAAGTTCAAGGTCTCCTCCCCCCGGCGGCCGCTGACCTTCAGGGAAAACCCGGGGGGGGCTGCGGTAATCTCTAAGAGTTTGGTTTCCGTCATAATCTTGATGCCCTGCTTCCGCAGAAAGGGGGTCAGGCGCCGCACCATCTCCGTGTCCTCCCGGCGCAGGATACGGCTCCGCTGCACGATGGTTACGGAGGAACCAAAGGAGGCGAAGATGGAAGCCATCTCCACGGCGATAACCCCGCCGCCCACGATGGCCAGGCTCTCGGGCACCTCTTCCAGGGCCAGGGCCTCCCGGGAGGTGAGGATCCCGGGCAGGTCTATTCC
>SLHK01000144.1 GCA_007136165.1 Syntrophomonadaceae bacterium | reverse complement strand
GAGATAACCTCACCGCCAGGGTTAGGGAGCTGAAGGGAAAAGTAGAACTGCTTCTTAAAGGTGCTTCTTTCACGGAACTGGCAGAGGAAGTCGCCCGCCTGCCGGAAGATAAGCCCGTCCGGGAATCTCCCGTTATTTCCGGGGATTTGGTGGCCGTCAATGTGGAATCGGGAAATTGCCAGGCCCAAGTAAAGAATCTTTCGGAACAGCTGCAGGGCTGGCAGGAAGAATTTGACCGCTACGAGGAGGTTATGGATGCCCTGGCGGACCTGCTGCGGCAGGTTAAAGAGGGGCGCCATGAACTGGAACAGTTAGCACCGCTGCCTTCCGGATTTAAAACCCCCGGAGACTTCATGGCATCCCTGGAAGAGGTCCGGGGCAGGAGCAGGCAGTTGGACGAAGAGATTTATGAGCTAAAACTGGAAGTCCTGCAGCAAAAAAACAAACTGCCCCAGGAAACCTCCGAAGAGCTGCAGGAGCAGTTTGCCGGGAAGAACAGGGAGTTCCTGCGCCTCAAGGGCAGGGCCGCAGCCCTTGCGGCCCTTAAGGAAGAATTTAACGGCATCCTCGAGGAAATAGAGAGCCAAACTTATGCTCCTTTGGTGAAGACCTTTACCCGCTACCTGCCTCCGCTGACCAATTACCGTTATACCGGGGCCGACATGGAGGGGGCTATTCCCAGAATAATTACCGGCCCGCAAGGGAATGAGCTTCCCGTGGATCTTCTTTCCACCGGAACTGTGGGGGGCCTGGCCCTGGCCCTGCGGCTGGCCGTCAGCGAATACCTGCTGCAGGATCAGCAGGGTTTCCTCGTCATGGATGACCCCCTGGTAAACCTGGACCCTGCCCGGAAGGCCGAGGCCGCCCGGATCCTGCAGGAGTTTGCCGCGGCCAAACAGCTCATCATCACCACCTGTGACCCTGCCACCGCTGCCCTTCTGGGGGGCAACCGGGTGGAATTAGGGATGGATCAGGCGTGATAAATCGACACTGCCGGCAGACAATTTCCCGGGAAATATGACAAAGGAATTAAGATGAACGGACTTCTTTGTTGCGGCTTACCAGGGCGAAGATTAAGAATATGCCAATCCCCGCAGCCAGGGGCACAACCCAACCGGGCAGGGTTTCCACCAGGAAGCCCGCCAGCATAAGCCCCGCCGGCACGATGGACAATTGGGCCGTCTGCAGCAGCCCAAAAACCCGGCCCCGGAGGTTATCCGGGGTATTTCGCTGCATAAGGACATATACAGGTATATTGATAAAAGCGATGCTGACCCCTATGAGGAAGAGGACCACCAGGTAGAAATAAAAAGATATGTTAATATGCATGTCCAGGAGAAAAGAAAGGGTGGGAAAGCCCAAAAGAGAGGTGCAAAAAGCAAAAGTGCCGGTACCCATGGCAATCATCCAGAATTTTTTGCGAATCTCGGGAAGGATGGAAAGAAGAAGGGAACCGGCGAAGATGCCGCCGGGAAGAAACCCCATAACAACGCCGTACTGGGTTGAGCTGAAGCCGAGGATGGTATTGACGATGTAGGGGACGGAAACATTCAAGCCCATGCTGCCAAACAGGTTGAGAAATACAGAGTACCAGGCCACGGCGAAGAGAAAGCCGTTTTTTCTCAGAAAGGAAAAACCCTTCCGCATTTCCGCCAGCAGGCCGTCCCGCTTTTCACTGGTTTTTATCCTGCGAAAATCAAAATCGATGAAAATTTCCGTTATACCGGAAATTAGGAAGGATATGCCGTTAATCAGGAGATAGATGCGGATGTCGATGAGGGCAAAGATGAGCCCCCCCAGCATGGGGGCCCCAATGGCGGTCATGGAGGCGATGCTTTCACCGAGAGAGTTTATTCTGACCAGCCGGCCGTCATCCACCAGGTTTGGTATGGAGGCTTCCAGGGTGACGTTGAAAAATGTGTTTGCCATGGCCAATAGTACGGCTGTAATGTAGATAAACTGGAGCTGCAGGCCATGCACTCCGGAAATAAGGTATAATGACAGGATAATCAGGCCGCTCAAGAAGTCCATGCCCACCACGATAGCCTTACGATTCAATCTGTCCGCCAGGGCGCCGGCCAAGGGGGCGAAGAGGGCCCGGGGAATGGTACCCAGCATCAGGGTCGTGGCAAAACTCAACCCCGACCCGGTAACCTGCAGGACATAAAGGCCGATGGCAAAATTGTAGATGAAAGTTCCAAAGAAGGATACCAGTTTCCCTGCCAGCACCAGCACCATATTGGCAGTTGCCCGCCGTTCCTGTAAGGGGTCCAGGGCAGGGGTCATTATTTCACCTGAAGTGTTTACGGGAGGCACCTCTCTCCTGGTTTTAAGTTGAAAAGCCGATGCAAAGGCTGAAAAGTAGAAAGCGGCAGTTAAATGGCGTGTTCGCTGGCGTTAAAAGGGGAGGGTCTCTGTTAAATCTTATGGGGGTTATGCTTAATTTTAACAAAAAAAAGGGGATGATGGAAGAAAAAAATTCCTTTTTAAAGAAATAGCCCGGATAAGGATATCCTTATCCGGGCTATTTGCATTATTTAGCAATGTTATCAAGCAGCTCTATATTTGCGCCCCTTTGCCCCGGCAAACAACTTTTCCCGCACGTTCTGCTTATTCAACCTGCCAAGCTCCTCATAAAGCTCTTTTTCCCTGGGGTTTAAAACGTCGGGGATATAGACCTTCAGATGGACCATCAGGTGCCCCCGGTTCCCTTTTCCATCCCTCATGCCCAGATTTTTCAGACGCAGCACTTTTCCGCTGTTGGAACCTGCCGGGATCTTTAAAGTTACGCTGCCCTTCAATGTGGGCACATTTACCCCGGCGCCCAGAACCGCCTCTGCCGGGGTTACAGGCAGGTCCAGATGCAGGTCCAGGCCCTCCAGCCGGAACAGGGGGTGCTCCTGCAGCTGAATGTTCAGGTAAAGGTCGCCGTTTTTCCCGCCGCCGATTCCCGGCCCCCCTTTGCCGGCCAGGCGCAGTTTCCGCCCCGGGTACGTTCCGGCAGGAATGGTTACATTAATGGTTTGCCCGTTCAAGAGAATTTGGGTCCGGGTCCCCGAGAAGGCTTCTTCCAGGGTAATCTTAAGATTTGCTTCCATGTCGGTGCCCTGGCGGGAGACATCCTGGCGGCTGTTAAAATTCATGCCTGCAAAAGGGTTTTCCCGGGAGCTGAAGCTGCCCTGCCCCTGCCGGGAACCTCCGCCGAATACGTTTTTAAGAATTTCCTCCCACTG
>SLHK01000056.1 GCA_007136165.1 Syntrophomonadaceae bacterium | reverse complement strand
TTTCCCTTCTCTTTCAGGGGGAAGGGGAAGGGGAGGCCCTCAGGTTGGGAAGCCGGCTCTTCAAGAAAAATAACCGGGAACTGGCGGCAGTCCTGCAGCTGATAAAGGCCTCTTTTAACGCACCCCTGGCTTCCAGCGGCGGACGGCTTTTTGACGCTGCCGCCGCCCTCATGGGATTGTGCCGGGAGAATACCTACGAGGGGGAAGGGGCTTTAAAATTGAATCAACTGGTCCCGGCACCGGCGGGGAAGTTGGGGGGGGCGGAGAAATTGGAAAATCCGGGGAGGCCGGGGAGTTCAGGGAGACGGACTGACAGAACCCTGGCCCACGGCAGTTCTCAACCGGCAGAATTAAAAGCCCTTACAAACCCCCCTTACCCTTATGAAATTTGCGGCTCCACCATCGACTTTTCCCCCCTGGCCCGGGAAATGGCAAGGGAAGCCCTGGCCGGCGAAAAGAAGGAAACCATGGCCTGGAAGTTTCACCTTACCTTAAGCCTGGCTGTGAGGGACCTGCTGGTTTTGGCCCGGCAGCGAAGCGGCCTGGATAAAGTCGTCCTGGGGGGCGGCGTTTTTCAAAACAGGATGCTGCTGCTCCTGTGCCAGTACTCTCTGGAGGAAGCCGGGTTCCAGGTGTATTTCTCCTCCCGGGTGCCTCCCAACGACGGCGGCCTGAGCCTGGGGCAGGCCCTGGTGGCGGCCTGGAGGAGGTGGCATGATGTGCCTGGCGGTACCCGTAAGAATCCTTGAGGTAGGGGAAGACGGGCTGAAGGCCCGGGTGGAACATATGGGCGTCAGGGGCTGGGTGGGCATAACCCTGGTTCCGGAAGCGAAAGAGGGGGACTACATTCTCACTCATGCCGGAGAGGCTTTACACATTCTGGACAGGGGAGAGGCCCTCAAGACTCTGGAGATATGGGAGCGGTTGTATGCAGCCAACAGATAATCTTTGGCCCCGGTTTACCCGTCCCGACTATACACAGGGAATGGCTGCGAAAATTAGGGAGGTGCCTCTCCCCCGAAAGCTGAGGTTCATGGAGGTGTGCGGCACCCACACCGTCAATATAGCCCGCTTCGGCCTGAGAAACCTTCTGGGCAGGGCTGTGGAAATGGTCAGCGGGCCCGGGTGCCCCGTATGCGTAACCCATGGGGCCGACATAGACCTGGCCCTGGAACTGGCCCGGGAAAAAGGGGTGACGGTAGCCACCTTTGGCGATGTAATGGGTGTACCGGGCAGCGACGGCAGCCTCTGGACGGAAAAGGCCCGGGGGCGGGACATCCGGGTGGTATACTCCCCCCGGGCTGCCCTGGATATGGCCCGGAGGGAACGGGGAAAGCAGGTGGTCTTTCTGGCCTTTGGGTTTGAAACCACCATCCCTGCCGTCCTGCTAACCCTGGAAAGGGCCATGTTTGAAAAAATTCCCAACTTCTCCCTCCTGGCTTTCCACAAACGCACCCCTCCGGCCGTCAGGGCCCTCCTGGCGGGGAAGGACTGCAAAATTGACGGGTTTATCCTGCCGGGCCACGTCAGCACCGTTATCGGCCGACGGGCCTGGGACTTCATAGACGAGGATTTCTCTTTGCCCGCCGTCATCGCCGGATTCGATGCCGCAGATATCCTCTCGGGAATACACGAGCTGCTGAAAATGACGGCGGGTAAGCCCCGGGTCTTAAACGCCTACCGGCGGGCCGTTACGGAAGAGGGCAACCCCAGGGCTTTGCATTTGTTAGAAACATACCTGAAACCCTTTGCCGCATCCTGGCGGGGGTTGGGGGTAATCCCGGACAGCGGGCTAAAGCTTAAGGAGGAGTTCCACCCTTTTGACGCGGCAAAGCGGTTTGGCCTGACACCGCAAAAAGCCGCGGCTCCCCGGGGGTGCATATGCGGCGATATCCTCAAGGGAAAAAGCTTCCCCTCCGACTGCCCCCTCTTTGCCGGCACCTGCCGCCCCGACCAGGCCGTGGGCCCCTGCATGGTCTCGTCGGAAGGGGCCTGCGGGGCCTACTACAAGTACGGAAGGAGGGTGCTGCCATGAAGGAAGCAGATATCATCACTTTGGCCCACGGCCATGGCGGGCGGGCGATGAATGATTTAATTAAAAACATATTTCTGCCCGCCTTCGGCCATAAAGAACTGGCAAAGATGGGTGATGCGGCCCTTCTTGAGATTCCCCAGGCCTCCCTGGCGGTAAGTACCGACTCCTTTGTGGTAAACCCCCTTTTCTTCCCGGGAGGAGATATCGGGAAACTGGCGGTGGCGGGAACCGTCAACGACCTGGCCGTCAGCGGCGCCACCCCCCTTTACCTGACGGCCGGCTTCATTATGGAGGAAGGCTGCCCTCTGACAACTGTGGCTAAAATTGCCCGGTCCATGGCCCGGGAGGCCTTGGAGGCCGGCATCGCCATCGTGGCCGGTGATACGAAAGTCGTGGAAAGGGGCAAGGGGGACGGGGTCTTTATCAACACCACGGGGGTGGGGTCCCTGGGATTCGGCCCGGTGGTGGGGTATGAGAAAATCCAACCGGGAGATTCGATCCTGATAAACGGCGATATGGGGCTCCACGGCATGGCCGTCCTCAGCCGCAGGCACGGAATCGAGCTGGAGAGCGGTATCACCAGCGACTGCGCTTCCTTAAACGGGTTGATCCGGCAGGTGCTGGCCGGCTGCAGGGAGGAGGTAAAATTTATGCGGGACCCCACCAGGGGGGGAGCCGCGGCGGCCTTAACGGAAATTGCCGCTGCCTCGGGGCTGGACATTCTCCTGGATGAAAGGCTGCTGCCCATTCCTGCAGAAGTCAAGGGTTACTGCGATTTCTTAGGCCTTGACCCCCTGTACCTGGCCAACGAGGGCAAGGTCCTCCTG
The DNA here is from genome assembly GCA_007136165.1 of Syntrophomonadaceae bacterium. GTDB lineage: Bacteria > Bacillota > Dethiobacteria > PWVN01 > PWVN01 > PWVN01. The sequence continues at coordinate 398 of SLHK01000056.1, read as the reverse complement.
GTTATCGACCCGGCAGCCCGGGAGAAAGCCCTCCGCACCCTGAGAAGCCACCCCCTGGGAACAGATAGCTGTGAGATCGGGCAGGTAAAGGAAAAAAGCCTCCCTAAAGGGGAGGGGCGGGTCTTGCTCAAGACTCTCTACGGGGGGACCCGGGAAATTGCCGACGACGGCGGGCTGCAGCTCCCCCGGATTTGTTAAGGTGGGGGTACTTCCCCGCGACGGGAAAATGGGTCTTCCCGGTATTTTCAATGAGGGGCTCATGGTGCCCCGGGAGGCGGTAGTCTTCCAGAGCTGTAAACAGCCCTTTTAACGAATTCAATTTGCAGCGGCTTTCCCCGGGCTGGTTGTAGGAAAAAAAGTAAGTAAATAACTCAAGCCTGACCCCAGTTATGTTAACT
>SLHK01000088.1 GCA_007136165.1 Syntrophomonadaceae bacterium | reverse complement strand
CTGGTGAGGACGGCCGTGGCCAAAGCGGCCCGGAACGAGCCCTTGACCCCCAGCAGCCTGAAGATAACCAAAAGGGCCCTGGTCATCGGCGCCGGCATCGCCGGCATCCAGGCGGCCCTGGATATCGCCGATTCCGGCTACCAGGTGGACATGGTGGAAAAGGAGCCCAGCATCGGCGGCCGCATGGCCCAGCTGGATAAGACCTTTCCCACCCTGGACTGCTCGGCCTGCATTCTGACCCCCAAGATGGTGGACGTGGCCCAGCACGATAAGATTACCCTCCACACCTACTCGGTGGTGGAGAAGGTGGACGGCTACGTGGGGAATTTTACCGCCACCATCCGCAAGAAAAGCCCCAGCGTGGATATGGAGAAGTGCACGGGCTGCGGGATATGCTACGAGAAGTGCCCCGCCAAAGTGGACAGCGAGTTTGAAATGGGGATGGCCAAACGGAAAGCCATCTACGTGCCCTTCCCCCAGGCGGTGCCCAACAAGCCCGTCATCGACCGGGAGAACTGCCGCTACTTTACCCGGGGCAAATGCAAAGTCTGCCAGAAGCTCTGCCCCACCGGGGCGGTGGACTACGAAATGGAAGATGAAATTATCACAGAAGAGTACGGGGCCGTGGTGGTGGCCACCGGTTTTGACATCTTAGGCCTGGAGGCCTACGGTGAATACGGCTACGGGAAGCACCCCGATATTTTGACCAGCCTGGAGTTTGAGCGCCTGGTGAACGCCTCGGGGCCCACCGGCGGCAAAATTTTAAGGCCCTCCGACGGGAAGCCTCCCAAAACGGTGGCCTTCATCCAGTGCGTGGGGTCCCGGGATAAGGCCAAGGGGAAGGCTTACTGCTCCAAGGTCTGCTGCATGTATACGGCCAAGCACGCCATTCTCCTCAGGGAGAAGGTGCCGGGGGCCAAGCCCATCGTCTTCTATATCGATGTCCGTACCCCCGGCAAGGACTACGAAGAGTTTTACAACCGGGCCACGGAGGAATACGACGCTACCTATATCCGGGGGCAGGTGGGCAAGGTCTACCCCGACAGCGACCGGATAATCGTCCGGGGGGTGGATTCCTTAAGCGCCAGGCCCGTGGAACTGGAGGTGGACATGGTGGTCCTGGCCGTGGCCGTGACGGCCCGGGCCGACGCGGCGGAAGTGGGCAGGATGCTGGGTATTAATGCCAACGCCCACCAGTTTTTCAACGAGGCCCATCCCAAGCTTCGGCCGGTGGAGACCCATTCGGCGGGGATTTACCTGGCGGGTATGTGTCAGGGCCCCAAGGATATCCCTGAGGCTGTGGCCCAGGCCAGCGCCGCCGCCGTCAAAGTCGTGAGCCTTTTGAATAAGGACAGCCTGGTGGGGAACCCCACCGTGGCCAATGTGGATGAGAGCATGTGCTCCGGCTGCCTGGAATGCACCAAGGTGTGCCCCTATGACGCCATCAAGGAAAAGGCCCTGACGGAAAGGCGGGGCCGGGAGACGGTCACCCGCACCGTGGCGGAAGTAAACGAGGGCCTCTGCCAGGGGTGCGGCGCCTGCAGTGTGGCCTGCCGGCCGGGAGCCAACAACCTGAAGGGCTTTACCAACGAACAGATTCTTGCGGAGGTGGATGCCGTATGTCTGTAGCCAAGGAAGGCTTTGAGCCTTTAATCGTCGCTTTTTGCTGCAACTGGTGCAGCTATGCCGGGGCGGACCTGGCGGGGACCGGCCGCATGCCCTACCCGGCCAACGTCCGGATTGTCCGGGTCCCCTGTTCCAGCCGGGTGAACCCCAGCTTTGTTATCCGGGCCTTCCAGCGGGGGGCCGACGGGGTCATGGTGGCGGGCTGCCACCCCGGGGACTGCCACTATCACAGCGGCAACTATTTTACCCGCCGCCGCCTCTCGGTGCTGCGCCGGCTCCTGGAATACATGGGCATTGAGCCGGAGCGCTTTCAGGTTCGCTGGATTTCCGGCTCCGAAGGGGCCAAATTCGCCCGGGTCATGACGGATGTGACGGCGGAAATCAAGGCTCTTGGGCCCAACAGAAAGTTGAGGGATGCCCAGTGATGAATTTAACGGAAAAAATGCGGCAAGAGGCCGCTCAAATACTGGAGAAGAAGGAAGCAGGCCTGGTCATGGGCTGGGGGGAGGGGGATTACTACTGGCAGTCACCGCCCCTCTTCGTGGAGGAAGCGGCAGGGGCAAAAGAGCTGGCCTTCACCCCCTTCAGTGTTAACAATCTGGCCAGGTACCTGCTGGAGGAACTGGAAAGCTGCGAGAAAGCCGCCCTCTTCGTCAAGGGGTGCGATACCCGGGGTATCAACCGCCTCATCCAGGATAACCGCATCCAACGGGAAGCCGTCCTCTTGATCGGCGTTCCCTGCCGGGGCCTGGCGGACCGGGAAAAGCTTCAGGCCGCCGGTTACGACGGTTCCCTGGAGAAGGCCGAACGGCAGGGGGACTCCTTTGTCCTCACCTTCAAGGGGGGGAAGACCCGGGAGGTGCCGGCGGGGGAATTTCTCCTGGATAAATGCCTGGAGTGCCGCTACCCCAACCCCCTGGTGTATGACCGCTTGCTGGATGATGAGGTCAGCAAGCCCCGGGAGAGGGACCCCATGGTACGAATCAGGGAAGTGGCAAAAAAGTCCGTGGACGAAAAGTATGCCTACTGGCAGGAGAAGCTCAGCCGCTGTATCCGCTGCTACGCCTGCCGCAATGTCTGCCCCGCCTGCAACTGCCGGGAGTGCATCTTCGACCAGAATGTGCCCCGCTGGGTGGGGAAGGCCAACCAGCTGTCGGAGAAACAGAACTACAATATCGTCCGGGCCTTCCATATCGCCGGTCGCTGTATCGACTGCGGGGAATGTCAGCGGGCCTGCCCCATGGATATCCCCCTTATGGAAATTAACCGGAAAATCATGCAGGACTTAACGGAGCTTTACGGAGAATACGAAGCGGGCCTGAACCCGGACGATGTGCCCCCCCTGGGCACCTACCGGGCGGAAGATCCCGCAGGGTTTTCGGAAAGATAGGGGGTCTGGACATGAAGAAAATTGCCAAGTCGAAGTTGGAAGAACTATGGGGCCGCCTGGCGGCGGGGAGGGACCTTTTCCTGCCCGTTGAGCAGGACAGCGTTGTCAATTTTGCCCTCTGGCAGGAAGGTTCCCGGGTAAACCTGGCGGCGGTGAACAGCCTGCTTCCCCCCAAGGACCTGTTGTTTCCCCAGTCGGAGAAGATTTTCAGCTACACCAGGAAAGATGGAGAGCTTTCCTTCCAGGAAGCTCAAGGCGG
>SLHK01000123.1 GCA_007136165.1 Syntrophomonadaceae bacterium | reverse complement strand
GTCTTCAAGTTCCGCGGGATCTTCGACGAGAATGACGAGGAAGAGTTTGCCCCCCGCTGCCGCAAAGGGACGGTGGGCTGTGTGGAGTGCAAGCAGAACCTGGCCGCCAGGATGCAGAAAACCCTGACGCCCCTTTACGAAAAGCGCCAGGAGCTAAAAAAGAACCCGGATTACCTGCAGGATGTCCTCTTAACCGGCGCCGGAAAGGCCCGGGCGGTGGCCCGGGAGACCATGGAAGAAGTCAGGTCGGTTACGGGCCTGGCCTGAGGCAGGAGGGGTGATGGTGACGTATCAGGTGAAGCTTCCGGTTTTCGAAGGCCCTTTTGATGCCCTCTTCTACCTGATTAAAAAGGCGGAAGTGGATATTTACGAAATACCTTTGGCCCGGATTGCCGACGAATACCTGGAATACCTGGGCCGGATGGAGGAGCTCAACCTGGAAATCGCCAGTGAGTTTCTGGTCATGGCCGCCACCCTGCTGAAGCTCAAGTCCCAGCGCCTCCTGCCCCCGGTGAAGACGGAGGTGGAAGAGGAAGAGGACCTCTTTGCCGACATCACCAGCCAGGAAGAATTGATTGCCCGCATGCTGGAGTACAAGAAGTTCCAGGAAGTGGCCCGGGAGCTGCGGCACATCGAGGAATCCCAGAAACGGGTGTACATCCGCACCCCCGAAGGGAAGGAAATCCTGGGGGTCACGGGGGATACCTGGGAAGGGGAGGAAGTGCCCCTCACATCCCTTTTTGAGGCCCTTAAGAACCTTCTGGACACCATCGATGTCCGGGTGGATGAAATAGACCCGGAGCGATACTCCATCATGGAAATCATGGAAGAGCTGGGGGGTAAAATCCGCCGGGCCGGGCCCCGGGGCGTGGAATTCAACACCCTCTTCTCTCCGGGGGAGAGCAGGACCAAGGTAATCCTGATGTTTTTCGCCCTCCTGGAGTTAATCCGCCGCAAGAGGGTCAAGGTTTGGCAGGAGAAAAGTTTTTCCATGATCTACATTCAGGCCCGGCAGGAGGTATAGGAACCCCATGCATTTACAAAGGATTATCGAAGCAATCCTCTTTATGGCGGAAGAACCCTTGAGCGTGAAAGAAATGGCGGAGATAACGGGAGCCAGTGGGGAAGATACCCAAAAGGCCCTTATGGAAGTCATGGAAGGCTACGAAAGAAAGTCAGGCCTGCAGATCCTCCGGGTGGCGGGAGGCTACCAGCTGGCCACCCGGCCGGAAGCGGCCCCTTATATACAGAAGATGGAGCGGGAGGGCCACACCCTGCGCCTGTCCCAGGCGGCCATGGAATCCCTGGCCATCATCGCCTATAAACAGCCCGTCACCCGCATCGAAATTGAAGCCATCCGGGGAGTCAGGGTGGACAAGGTCCTGGAAAACCTTTTAAGAAAAAAGCTGATCCGCATCACCGGCAGAAAGAGCGTCCCCGGCAGGCCCATGACCTACGGGACTACAAAAAAGTTCCTCCAGTATTTTGGCTTAAATGACCTGAAGGACCTGCCGCCCCTGGAAAATTTCTCAGAAATGCAAAAATCCCTCTAAGAAGGGATATTTTTTTTGTCTGGAACAAAGGCTAATATAAGCCGAATGCCTGCCGCAAGCTGCCGGCAGCCCAAGGGAGGCAAACCCCATGGCCTACCTGGCCCTTCCCATAATTGGCTTCCTCTTCCTATCGCCCTTAAGAATAGATATTCTTTTCCTGCGGAATGATAAAGGGGATAAGTTAATCATGACCCTAAAACCCTTGTGGGGGGCCCTGAAAATCCCCGTTAACGTGGAGAAAGCCCGGGAAGAGATGGATCCCGATGTGCCCAGGACCATCAAGAAAATAGACCCCAGAATTTACTGGCATTTGCTTTACCTCCTGCCTAAGGCCAGAGGCAGGATCAAGGTAAGGGAGTTAAAATTGCGGGCAGATTTCAGTCTGGGGGATGCTGCCCTGACGGGGATGGCTTCGGGCATCCTCTGGAGCCTGACAGGGGGCCTGCTGACCCTTGTGCGGGACTATTTTAGGCTAAAGGCTGTCCCCGCAGTGGCCATCAACCCCATCTTCAACCAGAAGCGTTTTCTGGACCTGCATGCCCGGGGAAACCTGGAGGTCAGCTACTATACCCTTATCCGGCTGTTTTTGGCCCTGGCAGTCCAGGCCCTGAAAGAAGTGGGGCATAAACTGGCCCTGTACCGGCAAAAAAGAGCCTTCTCAAAAACACCTATGAAGGAGGGATAATCTTGGAAGACCACCCCATTCAAAGCCTTATGAAAACGGCCATGGAAAATATTAAGGAAATGGTGGATGTGAACACCATCGTGGGGGACCCGGTGGAGACCCCCGACGGCAGCATTATTATTCCTATCTCCCGGGTTTCCTTCGGCTTTGCCGCCGGCGGTTCCGAATTTGACAAGCCGGAAAAGCCGGAAAAGGGAATTGAACTGCCCTTTGGCGGGGGAAGCGGCGGCGGCGTTACTGTCCAGCCCGTTGCCTTTCTGGTGGTGGGCCAGGGACAGGTGCGCCTGCTCCCCGTGGACCGGCATGCCATGCTGGACCGGGTCATCGACCTGGCGCCCCAAATCATCACCCAGATAGAGAACATGCTGCAGAACAGAAGCATGCAGAAACAGGCAAAACATTAGGGAAAAGCTAAAATCACTAAAAACGGATGGAAAAATTACACTGCAAAAGTGTAATTTTTTTTTCATATTTAAGCTGCTCCTGAATACTTATAAACAAAATGCTTTCCTTATATACCGGAGGATAGAAACTGTGGCGAAAAAAATTATCTTATACTGCATACTCTTGAGTTTACTTTTTTTTGCCTCCCCGGGCTCCGCCCGGGAGGAGGCGGTAATAACCTCGGAGTCGGCCGTTCTTATGGACAAGGACTCCGGGAGGGTCCTCTATGCCCGCAACCCCCATGTGAGGCGGCCCATAGCTTCCATTACAAAAATAATGACGGGCATTTTGGCCCTGGAACTGGGGAACTTAGATGATGTGGTGGTGGTCAGCCCCCTGGCGGCTGTGGTGGAAGGGTCCTCCATCTGGCTGGAGGAGGGGGAGGAAAAAACCCTGGAAGAGCTGGTGTACGGCCTGATGCTCCGCTCCGGCAACGATGCCGCCTCCGCCATCGCCGAGCATATTGCCGGGTCGGTAGAAAATTTTGCCCTGCTCATGAACCAGCGGGCCAGGCAGCTGGGGGCCCACAACACCCGCTTCAAGAACCCCCACGGCCTCCACCACGACGAACACTATTCCACCGCCTACGACATGGC
>SLHK01000159.1 GCA_007136165.1 Syntrophomonadaceae bacterium | reverse complement strand
CACAATCATGCCCGCGACAAAGTCGCCGATGGAAATGGTGCTTCCGTCGTGGAGGGGGAAGTCATACAGGTCAGCCGGGTAGTGGGTTACCACTTTCATCAGGGATGTGGTTCCCTCGGAGCCAAACCGCTCTTCCACGGTAATCCACTCCTGTTTCTCGGCATCCCAGTCAGCCCAGGCGTCCATGGGCACTTCAATCTCCTCGACGAAGTCCAGGGTCAGCCAGTCATGGGCGCGTTCAACGGGCAGCCCTTCCTGGACAGTTACCTCGGACTTCTCAACCCGCAGCGGCCAGTACAGCCCGTCCCGGGGATCCGAGAGGACAGCGGCGCCGCCCATGGCTACACGGTTGACAAGCATGTCGTAGGTGAAGGCGGAGCCGTCCACCGGGTTCCAGGGTTCCAACAGCAGGTTGGGCACGGCAAATCTCAGGGTGCCGCCGGGCACCGGAGTACCGTCCACGTGACGGTGGGTGGAGTATACCCATGCCGGGTCGCCGATACCGCCGGCCACGTCGGCCGCCGTACCGAACTCACTCCTGTAGGGGGTGGCGCCGGCCAGGTCCATCAACCAGACGCAATTTGAGAACTTCATTGATTCCCACAGAACCGTCTCGAAGAGCTCTTCGCGCTCTTCCATGGTGGTGAATTCTTTTGTTCTCAACCTTCTGGAGGCCTCGTCCAGCTCGGGCCAGTCTTCCAGTTGCGCTTCAAGGACCTGCCATAATGGCTGAGGCATCACCCGGTGGGTGTACATCTGATCGAAGGTGCCTCCCTGATCCCGCGGGATTACCGGGGAGGACCAGCCTCCGGTGTAGATGTGCCACTGGCCTTCCTGGGGGTTCGACCCGATCCAGATGGGGGATGCGTCGGCACCCGTCCTGTACATACGCTCGATCTTGAAGCCCACTTCTTCCAACATATCCGCAACATAGTCTCCGGCTGCGGGGAAGGGCGGCAGGTCGGAGCGGATGAGGAACTTGAGCTCCAGTTCTTCGCCTTCATAGTGCCAGATGCCGTCTACCAACTCGGCACCAAGCTTCTCCATCTCCTCGGTGATGATAGCCGCTGCCTTGTCTTTGTCATAGGCATAGTGATCCTCTATGGCCATGGCGATGTGGGGATAGCGGACTGTATAATCGGGAAAGGCAGTGCCCAGAAGGCTGTACTTGGGCTGCCCCAGGCCGCCCAGGTGCTCGTCGACCATGTAGTCCCGGTCAAGCAGCCAGTTGAAGGCTTCCCGGATGGCGGCGACGCGGAAGGGGTTCAGGACCCCGGTGTCAAAGACGGGCCCCGCCGTGTTGAACCTGATCTCACGGTAGCCGCCGTAGTTGACGGCATATGTAAGGTCAGGGTCTGCCAAAATTTCATCGTAGAGGTCGGGGTCGGTGATGGGGAAACCAAAGAAATCAAGGTCTCCGGCCTGCAGCTGGCGTACCGCCGCCGCATGGCTGTCCACCACGGTAAAGATTACCTCGTCAAACAGAGCACCGGTACCGAGTTCGGGAAGTGGTTCGGGCTCATCGACCTCGTCGGGCTCATCGGGATCATCGGGCTCATCGGGCGGGGCACATCCTACCATTCCCAGCCCTACCACCAGCAACCCAACCAGCAGTAACAAAATAAGCTTCTTAGTCATAGTTTTTCCTCTCAACAACAAAATCCCCCCTATTAATTAATAATGTGACAATTCCTCAATCAAAACAACGGCAGCCATTTATCACCCCTCTCCTGCTTCCATTGTGGAAGGTTTTCTGCTTTCAGCGGTTTTGAACATTCTGAAAGCTTTGCCCTACAATTAACTGATTTTTCAAGCCTTTGCAGGTGCCTTGATGCCGTTTACGAATTAATAAGTAAAGTCCTTTAAAACTATTCTGTTTTTTATAGTATATTTGCATATGTCTTCATTGTCAAGCATATGAAAATTTCCCATGTGAAAATACCCCGGTTGTGTAAATTTCCAAACTAAAAACATTTAAAATGTAAAAATCTACCTGTGCCTATAGGACCGGGTCCCCTTGACCCTTTTTCGCTGCATGGCCTGCTGCAGGTAATAAAAAACCCCCGCCGCCATAAAGATATCCCCCATGCTTATTTTCCCCCGGCCGATAACGGGTATGATATCGGCCAGAAAGACCAGGCGTGTTTCGGGAGAAACAGGTTTGTGGAGGAAATTTCTTCCCACCGCCAGGGTTTCCAGGGCTTCGGGGGACAGGTCGGCGGGAGAAACGGGCATGGCCCCGCCGTTAACGGCGATTACCAGGAAATTCAAAAGCACCCCCAGGGCAATTATATACATGCCCGGAAGTTTACGGTTCACAAAGATAAATGGGAACAGGAGGAGGTAGCTCAGGATATGGGCAAAGGGGGCATAGGTTTCCAGAAGTCCCCGGGGCAGGGGGGCAAAACGCAGGCCGATTTGCAGCCCAAAGGCCAGGGCCACCAGGATGGGGAGCCTGGGGGTTTTGGCCAGCAGATGCTTGATTCTCCCGCCCCGGAGCCATCCCGCCAGGAACCCCAGGACAGTAAATTCAAAAAACAAAACCTCACTCCCTTAGGCCCCCCCTGCGGGGGCAGGGTTTTCCCTCTCTTTTGCGGCGGCGGCCTCGGCCATGGCCGGCTCCGACTCCGGGTAGGCCAGCTGGATTCTGGGGTAGGCATTGATAAAGGCCTCCACAATTCGGGGGTCAAACTGGCTGCCGGAACAGCGGTTCAGCTCTTCCATGGCTTCCTCCGGCGTCATGGCCCGACGGTAGGGGCGGTTGGTGGTCATGGCATCGAAGGCATCGGCCACACAGATGATGCGGGCCCCTTCGGGAATATCCGGGCCCTTGATGCCGTCGGGGTACCCGCCGCCGTCGAACCGCTCGTGGTGGTGCCGGACGATTTTTACCCCCTCTGCCAGCATGCCCACATTACCGATTATACTGGCCCCCAGTTCCGAATGCCCCTGCATTTCCCTGAACTCTTCCTCATCCAACCTCCCCGGCTTGTTGAGGATGTGTTCCTTGACGCCGATTTTCCCGCAGTCGTGCAGGAGGGAGATATATCTGAGCATTTCCAGTTTCTTTATGCTATAACCCAGTTCTTTGGCTATGCCTTCGGAATAATCCGCCACCCGGGAAGAGTGGCCCCGGGTGTAGGCATCCTTGGCGTCTATGGCCTTGGTAAGGCTGTGGATGGTATCCAAAAAACTCTGGCGCATATCCATATAGGATTTGAAGGAGTGCCGGGCCATGAGCAGGGGGATGAAAAAAAGCAAAAGGCCCCAGCCCCCCACATATT
>SLHK01000040.1 GCA_007136165.1 Syntrophomonadaceae bacterium | reverse complement strand
CGGCCTTCCGGGGAGGTGTCGGTGCCCAGGTTCAGGGAAGAAAAGGTTACCTGGGCGCCGGCCCGGGAATGCATGCTGTTTAAGTTGTAAATAAGCCCCTCCATGGCTTGAAACACCTGTTCTTCCTCCGGTTCCCGGGCCATGCCCCTCAACACCTGGCCCAGGGACCGGTCAAAATGGGGGAAGCTCTGGCCCCCAAACATGTCATTTTGATTGCTCTGCAAAATAATGGCCGCCTGGGCTGCGGCGGAAGACACCCGCTTCGGCGGGCGGATATAACCATACCCGGTATTGAAGCCCTCCAGGAGCAGCCGGGTCAAATCAATCTGCAGGCAGTTAAGGGTTTTCCCGTAATAGTCCAGGTCATGGATGTGGAAATCCCCCCGCATATGGGCCTGGGCATATTCATCGGGCAGCAGGTTGGTCAGGTAATACCTTTTGCTGGCCGCCATGGCGATCTGCAGCATTTTTGCCGAGGGGGAATTGCTGATGTTGGCATTTTCCCTGCTGGTCTCCACCAGGATATCCTTGACGGCATCCATAAGTTCCGACTTTCCTTCCCGGATGCGGGTCCGCCGCGCCCGGTACAGGATGAAAGCCTTGGCAGTTCTGGCGTGGCCGTTTTCGATCAAGACCTTCTCCACCGCATCCTGGACATCCTCCACGGCGGGCACCACCCCGTTAAACCCCTGCTTCAGCAGGTACTCCTCCACCTGAGCCGTCAAATTTTCCGCCAGGGAACGGTCCCGCCCCCCTACCGCCCTGGCCGCCATATAGATGGCCCCGGTAATTTTTTCGGCATCGTAGGGGACAACCCTGCCGTCCCGCTTGCGAATCTGTGTAAACACCTTTGCTTTCTCCTCCACAATTAGCCCTCCTCTTGATCCCGGGTCATTTTCTCCAGTTCATCCCTGAAAGAATCGATATCCTTAAAATGGCGGTAAACGGAGGCAAAGCGCACATAGGCCACCTCATCGATTTTGCGGAGCTTCCCCATGATAATACTGCCGATCTTTTTCGAGGAAACCTCCTGGTCCAGGGAACTGCGCAGTTCCCTCTCCGTCTCCGCCACCAGCTCTTCAAAAACCTCCAGGGGAATCTGCCGCTTCTCACCGGCCCGCGTCAGGCCCTTCAATATTTTTTGTCCGTTGAAAATTTCCCGCCGGCCGTCCTTTTTAAGGACCACCAGGGGCTTTTCCTCCACCATCTCATAGGTGGTAAAACGCCGGCTGCAGGAGGCGCATTCCCGCCGCCGGCGTATGGCAGCTTTTTCGTGGGTGGTCCTGGAATCCAGCACCCGGCTGTCAACGTCACCGCAGTAGGGGCACTTCACCCTCTCAACCCCTTCCTCCTCAATATTTTGTGTGAGGGTTATATTATATACTACAATATCTTGTGGTTGCCAGGCTCAAAAAGGCAAAAAAAAAGCAGCCATTCCTTACATGCTGGCTCTGACTCCCTCTAGCTTGTCCTGCCGGAAAATATCACCAATTCTTTAAAGCCTCTGGTAGGGGAGGCCTTTCAGTTCCACCAGAATAGTATCCGTCCCGATTTTTATGATGTTCTCCCAGGGGATCACGTAATCCCTGTCTCCCCCGAAGAGGCCGAAGACCCTGCTGGTTCCGGGTACCACAATAGCCCGGACGGCTCCTGCCTCCAGGTCAATGTCCAGGTCGCAGATAACCCCCAGGCGCCGGCCATCCACCACGTTAATAACTTCCAGGTTTTTTAAGTCCGAAACTTTGATCACGCCATCACCCCGAAAGTACGGTTATTAACAGTATATGCCGTCGGGGGCCAGGCTTGACATTTTTTTTGGGCGGATATCTGCGGATGCCTATTGAATGTGCTTGCGCAGGGAACCCAGGGCCGCCTTTTCCAGGCGGGAAACCTGGGCCTGGGAAATGCCGATCTCGTCTGCAACTTCCATCTGGGTCTTCCCCCGGTAAAACCGCAGGGTCAAGATGAGTTTTTCCCTGTCCGTCAACTTTTGCAGGGCCTCCTTGATGGCCAGCCCTTCAACCCAGCGGGCATCCTCATTTTTATCATCGCTGATCTGGTCCATGACGAAAATGGGGTCGCCGCCGTCATGATATATGGGTTCAAAGAGGGAAACGGGTTCCTGGATGGCGTCCAGGGCCAGGACAATTTCTTCCCGCTTCAGGTTCAACTCCTCGGCAATCTCCCCGATATTTGGTTCCCTGCCCAGGCGGTTGGCCAGGTTATCCCGGACCTGAAGGACCTTGTAGGCAATATCCCGCATGGAACGGCTCACCCTGATGGGGTTGTTGTCCCTTAAGTAGCGCCGGATTTCTCCAATGATCATAGGCACGGCATAGGTGGAAAACTTGACGTTTTGACCCAGGTCAAAATTGTCTATGGCCTTGATGAGGCCGATGCAGCCCACCTGAAAAAGGTCGTCCACATATTCTCCCCGGTTGTTGAAGCGCTGGATAACGCTGAGAACCAGGCGCAGGTTGCCGTTGACCAGCTTTTCCCTGGCTTGAGAGTCGCCCTCTTTCAGCTGGCGAAAAAGACGCCTCATCTCTTTGTTCTTTAAAACGGGTAATTTTGATGTGTTGACGCCGCATATTTCAACTTTGTTAATCAATGCAGGCTGCTACCTCCCCATTCAAGCTGCTACATATCATTATTTCCTCCGGATGCATTTTTATACAGCAGCAGGCAGGGTCCCGGGCAGCCTATTCCATCTTCTTTATCTCTTTTTTCAGCCTCTTGATAATCCTTTTCTCCAGGCGGGATATATAGGACTGGGAAATTCCCAGGTGCTCCGCCACTTCCTTTTGGGTCTGCTCCCGGCCGTCTCTTAAGCCAAAGCGGAGCTCCATAATCTTTTTCTCCCGTTCGTTCAACTTATCCATGGCCTGGTAGAGAAGTTTTTTGTCCACCTCTTCTTCCAGGCTTTTCTGTATCAGGTCATTGTCTGTCCCCAGGACATCCGACAGGAGCAGTTCATTTCCGTCCCAATCGATATTTAAGGGCTCGTCGAAGGAAACCTCCGCCTTGATTTTGTTGTTGCGCCGCAAAAACATGAGAATTTCATTTTCAATACATTTGGAAGCGTAGGTGGCCAGCTTGATGTTCTTGTGAGGGTCGAAGGTGTTGACGGCTTTTATCAGGCCGATGGTGCCTATGGAGACCAGGTCATCGATGTTGATACCGGTATTTTCAAATTTGCGGGCTATATAGACCACCAGCCTTAAATTCCTTTCGATCAAAACGGTTTTAACATTGGTGTCTCCCCTCTTCAGTTTTTCCAGCAGAAAACCTTCCTCGTCCTGGGAGAGGGGGGGAGGCAGGGTTTCACTGCTGCCGACGTAAAAGATTTCGGGCAAAAGGTTTGCCCTCCGGAGAAACCGGATGAGGAGTAGCTTAAAATAAAGGCGCACCCTGGAATAATAACTCAATTTAATCCTCCTCCGCAAATTAGTTCGGGATGGACCAGGGCCAGGGACGGGTGATCCCGGGAAACCCGGTCGGGGGACAGGCAGACTACTACCTGGCCTTTTTTCAATATGCGGCATGTGTCCCCTACGGATACCTCCACCTCTTCCGGGCGAAAACCCGGCAAATAGCTTCCTTCCTTTCCCAATGATTTGTAGGGGATGATGTAGATACCGGTATCCAGGCAGGCAGACAACCCCTGGGTCAACTGGGCCAACCTTCCCCCCGGCGTGTCCTCTGTAAGGGGGCTTAAACCCTCCAGGAGGGACAAAAGCTCCCGGTAATAGACAATGACAACGGGGGCGCCCGAAACCGGTTCCCTGAGGCTGTTCCCCGTATCCACCAGGGCCTTCAGGGTTTTCTCCTTACCCCCCCGCCGGATGGAAATCCTCCCCTGCCAGGATTCCATGGCCCGCCGGTTGTTAAGGCCCACCCAGGTAAGCCTGACCAATGCGGCGGCGGCCAAAAAGGAAATAAGGACGGGCAGCAGGGATGGCGAAGGGATGAGAAAGGCCGAAGTGCCCGCTGCAAAGGTTTCCCGGTAAATAAGAAATTGAAAGGCCATCAAGGCGCCGCAGGAAAGGAGGGTAACGGCGTAAAAAATGGCTGCCAGCCTTAAGCCCTCCGCCGGGGAAAAGGGGAAAAAGGCGGCGAATATCATAAGAGCGGGAAACAGGAGGTTCACCGGGCCGGGCACCTGCCAGGGAAGAACAAGAGTCAGGGAATAGAAGGCGCCCAAAAGCGCTCCCAGGGCAACCCGGAACAGGGGTTTTTGCGAACGGGTTGCCAGGGATGTCAACCACAGCAGATAGAAATTGAATACAAAATTGATACCCATCAATACATCCGCGTACACTGCCGGGCCCCCTATCCACCTAAATAATATGATGGGAAGCCGGCCATCATGCCTGGGCCCGCCTTTTTCCCCGGCATTAAAAAGTGTTTAATGGCCTTATTCAATGATATTTAGAGAAACACACAGGTATTATACCATAATTTTCTGCATTTGACTATGTTGCCCTAAAACTACAATATTTGCGTTATATTGGCTGATTTTGTCGTTTGCTGCAGCCGGCTGCCTCCTCCTGCCGCTTTTAGGGCACCTCCCCCCGTTTTTCGCCAAAAGAGGTGCCTTCCCGTCAGGGTCCCCTCTTTTACCGGCGCAAAAAAAACCAGGACGCCCAAGGCGTCCTGGCCAAAACTTTTATCCTGTGGTTTACTCTTTCCTTTTTTTCCGGAGAAATGCGGGGATATCCAGGTCCCCGCCGGCAAAGCTGCTGCGGCTGATTTCCTCATGCAGCCTGCTCTTACCCAGGGGCCGGGCATCAAAGCCGGTGGCAATGACGGTGACCCTGACATCATCCTTCATGCTCTCGTCGATAACGGCGCCAAATATGATGTTTGCTTCCGGGTCTGCCGCTTCCGCCACGATATCCGCCGCTTCATTTACTTCAAAAAGACCCAGGCCGGGACCGCCGGTAATGTTCAGCAATACCCCCCGGGCCCCTTCTATGGAGGTTTCCAGGAGAGGACTGGAGATGGCTGCACTGGCTGCTTCAATGGTCCTGTTTTCGCCGCTGCCCACACCGATGCCCATGAGGGCGGAACCCGTTTCCTCCATGATGGCCTTCACATCGGCAAAATCCAGGTTTATGAGGCCGGGAACGGCAATCAGGTCGGAAATGCCCTGAACCCCCTGCCGCAGGACATCGTCGGCAATCCGGAAGGCCTCCAGAATGGGGGTGCGTTTTTCCACCACCTGCAGGAGCCGGTCGTTGGGGATGACGATGAGGGTATCCACCTTTTCCTTGAGTTCCTTGATACCGTGCTCTGCCTGGATCTGCCTCTTTTTCCCCTCAAAGCTGAAGGGCCGGGTAACCACGCCTACCGTCAAAGCCCCCGTCTCCCGGGCAATTTCCGCAATCAGGGGGGTGGCTCCGGTACCGGTGCCTCCGCCCATGCCGGCGGTTATAAAGACCATGTCGCTCTCCAGGAGGCTGCTTTCAATCTCTTCCTTGCTCTCTTCCGCAGCCTGCCGCCCGATATCAGGGTTGGCCCCTGCCCCCAATCCCTTGGTCAGCTTGGCCCCGATCTGAATTTTTGTGCCGGCTTCCGACAGGTAAAGGGCCTGGGCATCGGTATTGACGGCAATAAATTCCACGCTTCTCAGCCCGGCGGTAATCATCCGGTTTACCGCATTGCTGCCGCCGCCGCCCACACCCACAACTTTAATCTTAGCAAATTCTTCCATTTCCATATCGAACTCAATCATTCTTCTTCCTCCTCCAGTCCACCCGTTCCTTATTCAAAAAAATCCGCAATCCAATGGCGCAGCCGCGCCCACAAGCCCTTGACAGCCCGGGTGGGAGCCCCTTTTGACGGGGAAATCATGTGGCTGCGCTGTACGTAATGGATGATACCCACCGCTGTGGAATAGATGGGGCTTTTGACGCCGATATAACCGGGTTGGGCCGTCCGTACGGAACAGTTGAAAATCTCTTCCGCCAGCTCCCCTGTGCCCTTCATGAGGGAGATTCCCCCTGTCAGCACCACGCCGGCGGGAAGGGGCTCGGAAAAACCCATTTTGGCCGCCTCTTCCCTGACCAGCTGCAGAATCTCCAGGATCCTAGGCTCAATGACGGCCGCCAGGTCAGCCTGGGAAATAGCCCTGTCCCCTTTGCCTGCCACGTTCTGCACCTTGATATTGTCTTCCCCTTCCGCCAGGTTCAGGGAGGCCACCCCATGGTGGACCTTCAGCCTCTCGGCCTGTTCCAGGGTGGTCTTCAAACCCACCGCCAGGTCGCTGGTGATATGGCCGCCCCCCACGGGGATCACCGAGATATCCTGCAGGTTTCCGCCCTGGAATACGGCAACTTCCGCCGTACCCCCGCCGATATCCACCAAAAAAACCCCCAGTTCCTTCTCGTCCCGGGAAAGGACAATCTCCGCATTGGCCAGGGAATTCAGGACCAACCCGTTTACTTCCAGCCCTGCCCTCTGGACACAGCGCAGAGTGTTTTTGATGGCGCTGCTGGTACCCGTAACCACCATGGCATCCACTTCCAGGCGCACGCCTATCATGCCTACCGGGTCCCGGATACCGTCGTAACCGTCCACGATGAACTCCCGGGGCAGGACATCGATAATCTCCCTCTCCGGGGGCAGGGCGATAACCCGGGCAGCCTGCATAACCCGTTCCACGTCTTCTTCGGTAATTTCTTTATCGTCTCCGGAAACGGCCACAACTCCCCGGTTGTTGATAATGCCTACCTGGGAACCAACAATCCCCAGAAAAACCGACGAAACTTCCAGGCCGGCCATTCTTTCCGCTTCTTCCACCGCTTCCCGGATGGAGTTGACGGTTTCATCCAGGTCCACGATTACGCCTTTTTTCATCCCCCGGGAAGGGCTTGTCCCAACGCCAATTATGTTCAAGGTGCTGTCCGCGTTAAGCTCCCCGATAATTACCCTGACATGGGTTGTTCCAATATCCATGCCTACTGCAATACTTTTTCTCACTGCATGGCCCTCCCCCGCCGACGAATTTTACATAATTCAATAATTCAACATTTTTGGCAAATCCCCTTTTTTTACCTGAGAATATTTTTTGCCGTCCGGGAAGTCTTTTCCGGCTCCCTGGAGCCTGATGACCTAGTCGCCTACAAAGCTGGGGGCTTGAAGGGCCCGGAAGTCCACATACCCTTTATTCCCGGGCAGGGCTGCCAGAATGCCGGGCAGCAGCCGGAGCTTTGCCCCGTAATCCCCCCTGCCCATCCAAATTTGCTGTCCCGTGACGGTAAAGATAATCAGGTTGTTGGGGTTTGCCGCGTTGATTTCCGAAATGCCCGCCGCCTCCTCTCCCATCTCCTGCAAAAAGGAAACCGCCAGTTCTCCCCCCGCCGCCGTGATGTTCTCTCCCGGGCGATAGAGGAGCCCTGTCAGTTCCGTCAGCATGGGAACCCCCCCCGGGGGGAGACGGGAAGACATACCCAGCAGGGTTCCATCGGCGGCCACCTCGTAGTAGTAACCCTGGTAGGGGATCACCGCCGCCGTTTCCTTCTCTTCCAGGAAGATGTGGATGCCCCGGGGAAGCCGGCGCTCTACCCGGGCCCCGGCAGTGCGGGGCAGGGAAGCATATGTTTTTTCCACTCTTCCCAGGTCTATCTGCCAGATATTCGTGCCCGTGGGGTAAGGGAAAGCCTCTTCCAGTTCTCTGACGGTAAGGGCTTCATTTCCGTCAAAAACGAGTTCCTGCAGGTTGAATAGAGAAGAGCTCAGCCCGTAAAAGGTTCCCGACAGAAGGGTAAAGAAAATTACGGTGAAGAGAAGGATTTTGACCAGCCGGGCCCGGCCCCTTTTCTCTTCCACGGCGGGATTGTTGCCAAAGCGGTAGCGGTTCAACTGCTTGTCCACAAATATAGCCTCCCCTGACAGGGGGGATACGGCCGGGGGTTAGAAGGACCTGACCCGGAAAACCTCCGCCCCCAGCCGTGCCAGTTTTTCCTCCAGATTATCGTATCCCCTGTCAATATGTTCCGGATGTAAAATCTCCGTCTTGCCCTGGATGGCCAGGGCAGCCAGCACCAGGGCCGCTCCGGCCCGGAGGTCCGTGGCCTTCACCACTTTCCCCGGCAGGAGTTTTGCCACCCCGGTGATTTCCGCCCGGTTGCCTTTAGAGGTAATCCGGGCTCCCAGTTTCCTCAGTTCATCCACATGCTTCAAGCGCCCGTCAAAGATCTCCTCGTAAATGTTGCTTTTACCCCGGGCCAGGCTCAGGAGGGCCATCATGGGGGCCTGGAGGTCCGTGGGAAATCCGGGGTACGCCTGGGTCTTCACCTTATCCAGGCCCTTCAGCCGGCTGCCCCGGGCCCTGAGCCAGCTCTCCCCTTCCTCGATTTCCATGCCCGCCTCCCGGAGTTTGGCGATGACGGCTTCCAGATGCCGGGGAATTACGTTTCTTAATAAAATGTTTCCCCCGGTAATTCCCGCAGCCATCAGCATGGTTCCCGCCACAATACGGTCGGGTATGACCCGGTAGGACCCTCCCCTGAGGAGGCTTGGGCCTTTGATGCGGATGGTGCTGGTACCGGCGCCGCGAATATCGGCACCCAGAAAGTTTAAGAAGGTTTGCAAATCCACGATTTCCGGTTCCCGGGCGGCATTTTTAATAATGGTCTCCCCCTGGGCCCCCACGGCGGCCATCATAACATTCTCCGTAGCGCCCACACTGGGTAAGTCCAGGTGTATTTCCCCGCCCTTAAGGACCGGGCTTGCCGCCGATATATATTCTCCCGCTTCCTCGATTCTGGCCCCCAGGGCCCTCAGACCCCGCAGATGCAGATCGATGGGCCGGGAGCCAATGGCACAGCCCCCGGGTCCGTACACCTGGACCCTGCCCAACCGGGCCAAAAGGGGGCCCATGATAAAGACGGAAGACCGCATCTCTTTTGACAGGGAAAGAGGTATGCTGCTGGTGGTAATGTTGGCCGTGTTGAAAACCAGGCAGCCGCCGCCCCTGTCCGTAACTTTTACCCCCAAAGACATGAGAATCTTGCACATGACTCTCACATCCCGGATATTGGGAGCATTTTCAATGACTATATCTTCGCCGGAATCATTCAAAATCAGGGCGGCCATGATGGGCAGGACGGAATTTTTAGCGCCGTCCGCTTCCAGTTCTCCCGTCAGGGGCCTGCCGCCGTACACAACAATCTTATCCAAGCTCCTCCCCCCAGTCCTATTGACCTATGACACGAACCTCGGGCTGCAAGGTGATGCCAAACTTTTGGTAAACTTCCTTCCGAACTCTTTCCATGAGGGCAAGAATGTCCCCGGCTTTTGCGTGACCGGTGTTTACGATAAAGTTGGCATGCTTTTCCGAAACCCGGGCTCCGCCGGCTTCCAGGCCCTTGAGCCCGGCCTTTTCGATAAAATGCCCTGCCGGCCCCTGGGGGGGGTTCTTAAAGACACTGCCGGCACTGGGTTCCCGGGGATGCCTTTCCTTCCGGTGGTCCAGGTTTTTTCTGACGGCTTCCCGGATGAGAAAGGGGTCTCCCGGCTCTAAAACCAATTCGACCCAGGTAATAATTATGTCCCGCTGCATGATGCTGGTGGACCTGTAGCCAAAATTCATATCCCCGGGATGTAAGAGTTCCTCTTCTCCGGAAAAGGTAATGCCGCCGGCGCGGTGAAAAATATCCGCCATTCTTCCTCCATAAGCTCCGGCATTCATGAGGAGGGCACCACCTATGGTTCCCGGTATGCCGGCAGCAAACTCCAGCCCCGATAAACCTGCCTCTGCCGCCACTCCGGCCAGGCGGGAGAGGTGGGCGCCTCCCTGAGCCCTGAGGATATTCCCGTGGATACTGTGTTCTGCAAAGTCTGATGCGATTTTCAGGGCTATTCCCCTTACCCCTGCATCCTTGACCAGGAGGTTGCTCCCCGCACCGAAAACAAATAAGGGAATGCGGTTTTGCCGGCTGTACTCCAGGATCTCCGGCAAATCCTCCCCGTAGGCCAGGGATATAAAGAGGTCTGCGGGACCGCCCACCTTCCAGGTAGTATGTAATCGCATGGGTTCCTTCTCCAGAAGGGAGCTCCTTATTCTTTTAGCCAGGCCGTCATGGTCCATGTTCTTCCGTCTCCTATTCCCCCCAGATCCGCTGTAAAGATACAATATATTATGCGAAGTCCGGGATAGGTGTGAAAAATGCTTTACCCGGGGATAAATCACAAGCTTTTCAATATTTCATACATGTGAGGGGCGGCCTGGGGGTAGCCCAGCCCCAGGCTGGCCTCCTTCATGGCCGATAGCCTGTCAGGGTTGTCCAGTATGGAGAGGAGAGCCTCCGCCAGTTCCTCCGGCTTGAGGTCGGCCTCCCGGTAAACCAGGGCGGCGCCCTGCTTTTCCTGGACCCGGGCATTGGCCATCTGGTGGTCATCCGTTACATTGGGGGAGGGAACCAGGATGGCCGGTACCCCCCGGGCATTGACCTCCGCCAGGGTGGTGGCCCCGGCGCGGCTGATGATGATATCGGCCACTCCCAGGCCAACCGGCATATTCTCCAGGTAGGGAACCATTTTCAGCAGGGGCTCGGGGCCCAGGGACCCGGTTCCGGCGGCCATTTCCTCGTAGTAACGCCGGCCGGTGATGTAGAGGACCTGCAGGTCCCGGCGGCCCTGGAGAAGCCCTATGGCCTTAAGGGCCATTCTGTTGAGATTTAAGGCCCCCTGGCTCCCTCCCGCCATGAGAATGGTTTTCCGGCCGGGGATTAACCCCAGGTCCAGGTAGTCCCCGTCGCTGATTACCGGCGCTGCGGCCTCGCTGGCCCGGGGGCTGCCCGTGACTTTCAGTTTTGCCCGGGAAGGGAAGTGCCGGCGGGATTCGGGGAAAGACAGGCACGTCAACCTTACCCAGGGGGATAGCTGGCGGTTGACCAGCCCCGGGATCACGTTCTGCTCGTGCAGGACCACGGGAATCCGCAGCAGGAGGGCCGATGCCGCCGCCGGCACGGAAACATAACCGCCTGTCCCCACCACAACATGGGGGGAAAACCAGCGCAGAAACTTGAAGGCCTCCCCGGTTCCGGCGGCCAGGGCGGCCAGGGAGCCCACCATGGCCCGGGAAACCCGGCGCACGGGGCGTCGGACGGGAAGGGTTTTAAACCGGAACCCCTCCCGGGGGACAATCCGGCTCTCCAGGCCCAACTCCGTACCCAGGAAAATAATCTCCGCCTCCTCTTCCTGTTCCCGGATATACCTGGCCAGGGCCAGGGCCGGGTACAGGTGGCCTCCTGTACCTCCTCCTGCAAAAACAACTCGCATGCGGACACCTCTTAACTATATTTTTGTATACCGGGACACATTAAGCAGCACACCGATGGCCGTCAGGGTGAAAAAGAGGGAACTGCCGCCGGCGCTGATCAGGGGCAAATTAATCCCTGTTACGGGCATGCTGCCGGTGACCACCCCGATATTGATTAAAACCTGCAGGCCGATCATGCCGGTAATGCCGGCAGCCAGCAGGCTGCCGAAGGAGTCGGGAGCGTGAAGGGCCACCTTGAAGCCCCGCCACAGGAGAATAAAGAAGAGGACCAGCACGGTAAAGGTGCCGAGAAAACCCAACTCCTCCCCAATGATGGCGAATATAAAATCATTTTGCGGTTCCGGCAGGTAGTAGAGCTTCTGGCGGCTTAAACCCAGGCCCGCCCCCAGGAGACCTCCCGGCCCCAGGGCCAGCAGGGATTGGATGATATGATAGCCCGAATCCAGGGGGTCGGCCCAGGGGTCCAGAAAAGACAGGATCCGCTGCCGCCGGTAATCCTCGCTCATGGCCAGGTAATAGCCCAAAGGCCCGGCCATTAAAGACAGGGCAAAAATCTGCCACAGGGGCATCCCGGCAATGACGATGATAAGGCCTGTGGTGGCGGCAATGGCCACCCCCGTCCCCAGGTCCGGCTGCTGCAGGATCAAAAGGAAGGATGCTCCCATAAGGCTTAAGGGTATCAGGGAAGACTTGAAAAAATTATTCATTTTAACTTCCGGGCGGGAGAGAAACCAGGCGGTAAAAACCACCACCGTCAGTTTGGTGAATTCGGAGGGCTGAATGCTTAAACCCCCGATGGAAATCCAGCGCCGGGCATTGTTGATAACCACCCCCACCCCCGGTATGTAGACGGAGGCCAGGAGGACAAAATTTAAGATAACCATGGGCCAGATGAGCTTTTTTAACTTCCAGTAGTTAACCCTGGACACGAAAAAAAGGGAAACCAATCCCAAAACAGCCCAAAATGCCTGGCGGCGCAGGTAATAGAAGTGGTCTTCCCGGACATGGGCCACAATGATGCTGGCGCTGAATACCATGACCAGGCCAAAGGCCAGCAGGATGACGGTAACCAAAAATATGGTGTAATCAGGGTCTTTTCTCTCCTGTTTTTTCATCCTTCTCCTTCCCTCCCAGGGATTCTATCAGGGACTTGAACTGATTGCCCCTTTCCTCGAAGCTGGAAAACATATCCCAGCTGGCGCAGGCGGGGGACAGTAAGACTATATCCCCCGGTTTCGCCCTCCTGTAAGCTTTAAGGACCGCCTCCTCCAGGCTG
>SLHK01000111.1 GCA_007136165.1 Syntrophomonadaceae bacterium | reverse complement strand
ATAATGCGGGTAACCTCTACCCTGGTGTGGGCAGGGAAGTAGCGGACAAACCCAATTTTCAGCTTATCCAGGTCCCGCAGCAGGTAGAAGACCAGGAAGAGAACTATCAGTAAATCCACCAGTCGGTTGAAGATAACCCGGGTAAAGCTGATGGCCTGCTCCAGGGCCTGCTGCAGGTAGGCGGGAAGCTGCTGGAAGAAGGTTTCGATACTTTCCGCCATATTATAGGCGATGACCAGATCCCCCAGCTCATTCAGGAAGGGGGAGATTATCAGGTTAAAGTCGCTGCCCAGGAAACGGATCAAACCCCTCAATTCCACAATGACCGTGGGGATCACCAGGTATAAAAAGAGAAAAATACTTAAAAGGAAGCACAGGTAGACGATGACCACGGCGGGAAAGTGGGGCACCTTCATCTTTACCAGATATTTCAGTAAAGGGGAGATGCTGTAGACGATAAGGAGAGAAATAGTTATTAAGGCTAAGATCCACAGTACCTTATTGAAGAACCAGATAATGGCAATAAAGAGAAAAAATACTGATATAATTTTAAAAGCCATCTTCCAGGTCGTTTCTATGGGAATCCCTCCCTGATGCGGTCATTAAGGGCTTCTAAGCCCATTATACACAATTTTCGGCTAATATTCAAAAATTCTGCAAGATTTATACCCCTCAGCAATAAATATGTTAAGAGCCAGTCCTTTTAAAAATATTTTGGACAGGGATAAGATAGGAAGGGTAATAGGAGGAAGGGTAAAAAAGAAAGGGTTTTTTTTGAGCAAAAGAGGAGGGAAGATAATGAGAGATTTTTTGGCCCTGCTGGGGGCCCTGCTGGTTAACCTGGTCCTGCTTCTGGGGCTGATGTATTTGCCCCCCGTGGGCATACAGTCCCTGGAAAACATTTATGTCTTTGTCTGGCTGTCCTTTGGCCTTCTCATCAATTTGGCTTACCTGCGGCGGGCTCTAAAGCTGGACCGCCGGCGGCGAACCCCGGCAGCCCGCCGCCGCAGCCCTGTAAACCTGGAAGATTCCCGGGAGATAATTCACCGCCGCCGGAGGCAGCCCCTGGCCTAGGGAGCAGCCTCCGGCCCTGGCTTCTATATACCTGCTTAAAATATCTTGCCCTGCCCTGCTCTGTCCGCACCGACAAGCCCCGGGTGCCCCCTGCGGCGCCCCCCGGGTCCCCGGCCCGCCTTGCGCCAACGAGCCTTGTCTCCCTGGGCTTAGGAGCAACCTCGGCCTTAAGCCTAAACATGTCTGCTTAAAATGCCCTGCCCGGTCCGCACCGACAAGCCCCGGGTGCCCCCTGCGGCGCCCCCGGGTCCCCGGCCCGGCGAATCTCCCGTTCCCATGCGCCACCGCCCCTGCCCTCAACGGGGCCTCGCCTACCCGGCCTGGTCCCATGCCCGTTCCCATGCCCGAGCTCACGTCTACGGATCACACCGGGGTGTTATGCCTAGGGTTCATCCCGGGGGCCTTCCTGGACCCTCCTGGCCGTGATATAGAGGGAAAGGGTCTCGCTGATGACCACCGCCTCCAGCTCCAGGATAAACTCCCGCTCCCCCGCCGCCACCTTCCTGTCGTCCAGCATCTTCACCACCAGGCTGGGATTTAGGCTCTGCACCTTTTCTCCCATCAGGTCGCCGACTATTTCCTGAATGGCCTGCTTCAGGGCCAGTTCAATGAAGCTGTCTTCTTTTGTGTCCAGAACAATTATAATTTCCCGGATAACCTCATCTCCCCGGGATTCCCACATGTCCTCCAGTTTCATCAACCTTTCCCGGGTCTCAAAAAGGGATACCCTGAGCTCCTCCCTTTCCCGGTAAAGCTGCTCCATCTGCCGGCCGCTGATGAGGGAGAAGCTGATGGCCCCCAGCATAAACCCCAGCACCAGACAGGCTATTCCTTTTTTCCCCGGTGCCCCCATGTCAATCGCCCCCGGCCAGATACAAAATCAGCATGTACCCCACATGGGCCCCGAAAAAGGCGCTCAAAATCAGAAGGACCTGCTTCACCACCGTAGCCAGGTGGCCGTCCAAAAACCCCATCTCGATGGCTTCAATGACGGTAAAGGTTCCCCCCAGGGCGGAGACCAGCCCCCAAATCTTCAATTTCCCTGCCAGCTCCGTCATGGTATGCAGGGGCGGCTGCTGGGTGATGAGGCTGGAGAGGCCGCCGCACAGGGCACCGCCCGCCACCACCCCGAAGGCAATGAGAAAATTCAGTACCGCCGTGCTGAATAATTTGAGCAAGGCTTAATCACCCCTTCCCGGCACCTGATTGGAGGTTTCCGTCTATTAACCAGGGTTTTTCCCCAAGCTAGAACCTTTTTCCTGTCCACAACCAGGGCCCTTTTTCAGCCCATAACCACTTTTTCCATCCATAGCCAGAATATTTTTCCGTCCCGTAACCGGAGCCTTTGTCCGGCCCATAACCAGGGCTTTTTTCCAACTCCAACCACTCATCCCCGGTTGGCTTTCAAACATATTTATGCCACCGGTAAGAGAAATATGAAAGGATTTCCACCTTGGGAGTCGAATTTAAAAAAAGACACAAAATAAGGGCGGGGAGGAAGATGACGTGACAGATTTTGTCCACCTGCACAACCACACAGAATACAGCCTCTTGGACGGGGCGGCAGCCATCCGGCGCATGGCCAAAAGGGCCAAAGAGCTCAACATGAATTCCCTGGCCATCACGGACCACGGCGCCATGTACGGCGTCATCGATTTTTACAAGGCCTGCCGCGCCGAAAAAATCAAGCCCATCATCGGCTGTGAGGTCTACATCTCCCCCCGGAGCCGCTTCGATAAAGAGCCAAAGAAAGACGATTTCCAGTACCACCTGGTGCTGCTGGCCAAAAACAACGAAGGCTACCAGAACCTGATGAAGATCGTCACCGCCGGCTTCCTGGAAGGCTTCTACTACAAACCCCGGGTGGACCGGGAGGTCTTGAAAAAATACAGCCGGGGCTTAATCGCCATGAGCGCCTGCCTGGCGGGGGAAATCCCCACCATGCTCCTGGAGGGGCGGGAGGAGGAGGCCAGGAAGCTGGCCCTGGAATACCGGGACATTTTCGGCCCCGAAAACTTCTACCTGGAGCTGCAGGACCACGGCATCCCGGAACAGAAAGACGCCAACGAAGCCCTGGCCGCCCTGAGCCGGGAGACGGGCATCCCCCTGGTGGCCTCCAACGACCTCCACTACCTGAACCGGGAGGACGCCGAGGCCCACGATGTGCTTCTCTGCATCCAGACGGGCAAAACGGTGAACGACGAGAACCGCATGCGCTT
>SLHK01000026.1 GCA_007136165.1 Syntrophomonadaceae bacterium | reverse complement strand
TACAGACCAGATGGCCCGTCACCCGGGCCCGGACATGGTTGACAGCCTTGACCCCCGTCACCTTCAGGGCCCGTTCCTTGATGCTTTGGGCCTCCTCATCCCCCAGGCAGCTGTCCATGAGCTCCCAGGCGGCATCCCGGGCAATGGTGTAGCCCATCTTTATAATCAGGAAAGAGACCAGGAGGCCGGCCACCGGGTCCAGGTAATACAGGTAAGGCACCTGGAAATGGCGGCCCAAAAGGGCTCCGCCGATGCCGAAAAAAACCGCCACCGAAGATATGGCATCGTTCCGGTGTTCCCAGGCGTTGGCCACCAGAGCCGGGGAGGACAATCTTTTGCCCTGGCCGTAGACATAGCGGAACAGGCCTTCCTTGGTGGCAATGGAGAGGAAAGCCGCCGCCAGGGCCACCGCCGACGGCGCCCGGACCTCCCCTCCCGCTGCATACTGCAGTGATGATATGGCGATGTTAAGGCCTGCCATCATAATGATGACGGCCACAATTTTGGCAGCAATCGATTCGGCCCGGCCGTGACCATAGGGGTGGTCCCTGTCGGGGGGTTTGCGGGATATTTTCAGCCCCACCAGGACCACGGTGGAAGCCAGAATATCGGAGGCGGAATGGAAGGCGTCGGCCACCAGGGCGGCGCTGCCCGCCATGTACCCCGTCACTCCCTTGATTATGGTCAAAAGTATATTCGTTATAATGCCCAGCCAGGCAGAAAAAGCCCCTTTTTGATAGCGGCTAGCAGAGTCCAACCTATTCTCCTCCAAAAATAATCTTCCTTATTATTATAGCATACATTCAGTGCCGTGTGCCTCTAATGAAAAAACCTGAGGGGCAAACCCCTCAGGCTGTTTGGATGGAGCGCTTGCCCTCCTGGTAATGTTTCCAGGAGAACCAGACCTGGCTGGCGATAAAAATGGAGGAATAGGTCCCGGTGACCACTCCCGCCAGGAGAGCCAGGATAAAGGGCCTTAAGGCCACCCCTCCCAGGATGAAGAGGGACAGAAGGACCAGCAGGGTGGTACCGGAGGTATTGATGGACCGCAGCAAAGTCTGGTTGATGCTCCGGTCGATTAGAGCAGCAAAATCCACTTTCCTGCGCCCTTTCAGGTTCTCCCTCACCCGGTCAAAAAGGACGATGGTGTCGTTGATGGAATAACCGATGATGAGGAGGATAGCCGCCACAAAGGGGCTGTTGACCTCCACCTGCAGCAGGGAAAATAAGGTTAAAACTATGAGAGCATCGTGGAGCAGGGCGGCGATGGCGGCGACGGCAAACTTGAACTCAAAGCGGATGGTGATATAGATTACCATGCCGGCTACGGCCACCAGCAGGGCCCAAAAAGCCTGGCGTCGCAGTTCGGCGCCGATGGTGGGGCCCACGTTTTCAATGGCCAGCACATCCCTCTCCGTCATGCCGGGCCAGCGGGACTGAAAAGCGGCAATGACTTCGTTGCGTTCCGCTTCGCTTAAGAGGGGGCTTTTCAGGATAACCTCCCGGTCTTCCCCGTCCAGGCCGCCGCCCACCTTCTGAATCTGGCTGCCTTCCAGGTTGAACTCGGCCAGAAGCTCCCGCACTTCCGGTACGTCAAAGTCCTGGCCCACATTCAGGTGCAGTCGGGTTCCCCCGGTGAAATCTATGCCCAGGTTCAATCCCTGGATCAGCAGAGAGGCGATGCCCACAGCGATGATGACTAAAGACACGATATAAGCATATTTCCTGTAGGCCACAAAATGATATTTAAACATTGGTTTTCACCCCCATATACCAGGGATTTTTAATGATGTTGGCCCGTAAAATCAGGCGCAGCAGGAACCGGGTCAGGATGATGGCGGTGAACATGCTGACCAGGATGCCGATGGTCAGGGTTACAGCAAAGCCGCGGATGGCCCCCGTCCCGAAATAGAAGAGGACGCCGGCGGCAATCAGGGTGGTGATATTGGCATCCAGAATAGTCCGGAAGGCCCGCTGAAAGCCGGCTTCCACCCCTGTCCTGACGGTACGGCCGGCCCGGATCTCTTCCTTGACCCGCTCAAAGATGATGACGTTGGCATCCACCGCCATACCGATGGAGAGAATTAAGCCGGCAATCCCCGGCAGGGTCAAAGTTGCGTTGAACCAGGAAAGGACTTCCAGGACCAGGATGATATATATAAAGAGGGTAAAGTCAGCTAAAAGGCCCAAAAAGCGGTAATAAATGAGCATGAAAACCATAACCAGGCCCATTCCCAAAAGGCCGGCCCGAATCCCCCTGTCCCAGGAATCCTGTCCCAGGGTGGGGCCTACGGAGCGGGTTTCCAGTTCCACCAGTTCCACCGGCAGGGCACCGGAGCGGAGAATCAAGGCCAGGTCCGCCGCCTCTTCCATGGTAAAACTTCCCGTTATCTGGGCATGGCCGCCGGTAATCACGCTTTGGACTACAGGGGCGGAGACCACCTCGTCGTCCACCAAAATAGCTATGGGTTCACCTAAAAAATTCCCCGTGGCTTCGGCAAATTTCCGTGTCCCCTCGGAGTCGAAATCCAGGGACACGGCAGGCCGGCCCAGCTCGTCTCTGGAAGTATAGGCGTCCTGCAGCTCGGTCCCGGTAAGGATTACCTCGCCATCGGGGCCCACAAAGGACAGCTGGGCCGTGCGGCCGATAATTTCCATGGCCCGGGCGTGGTCGTCGATGCCGGGGAGCTCTATTAAAATCCGGCTGTCCCCTTCCTGGCGGATCTCCGGCTCGGCAACGCCGAACTCGTCCACCCGGTTGCGGATGATGGTGATGGCCCGCTGCAGGGCATCATCATCCCCGGGGCCGCCATCCACCTCCCGGGCTTCCAGGAGAACATAGACGCCCCCCCTCAGGTCCAGGCCCAGGTTGAGTTTTCCGTCGCTGTAGCCGAAATCGTCCTCCTCGCCGCTGTCAAAGAGGCTGTAATATCCATATCCCGCAGTCAGGGCAAGGGTCACCACAACAACCATAAGGATTATGAGATTCTTGTTGGATCTCTTAGTAGGTCGCAAACTCCCTTTCCCCCTCTCCCATTTCAAATCCACAAGCTTTATTATACTGTCAGTATATATAAAAGTCAATCCAGTCCGTAACCCCCCGGAGGTGAAGTAATTGCCCCTTAGAGGAGTTTAGCATCGTTGATAATGAGGGAAAAGGTGAGCCCCAGGAAGGTGGCCGCCCGCCGGCAGAGAATCATCCGGGTCAAAAATATCTCAAAATACTCCATAACGGTGCTGATGCTTTTATCAATTTTAAGATTCAAGGTGATAACCTTTTTCTCCCGGTCAACGGTAAGCCGGGATTCCTC
>SLHK01000011.1 GCA_007136165.1 Syntrophomonadaceae bacterium | reverse complement strand
AATTCCTTAATTCAACAGAATTTTACAAAAAAGTACTTGACAAACCTTTTTTTGCCTGTTAAACTTTAATGTGTATAGGTACGAGTGTTGATTTGTACCTGGAGAAAATCCAATAATGAGGACGGTAATCCTGACCGACAAAGGCAAACCTTTCGAAAGGAAGGGACGCAAAGCCATGGGTCTAAACCCGCCGCAGGCGGGCAATGATAGCCAGGCTACCGAAACAGGTTTTTATTTTCGGCGTCGGTCCCTCAAGAACAGGAGGGACTATTTTGTTTACCAAAGTACCGCCGCGCACCTTCAAAGGATTTCTCTTCATCACCTTAATCACCATGGTATTACTGGTCAGCTGTACTACTGCTGTGGATTCCCTGGCCATGTCCCATCTGGCTGCCCAGCAGTCCACAGCCAGCGTCAGGGCGGGAGGGAGCCATCAGCTGCCCGGTGGCAACCACCAGCCCCCGCCCCCACCGGATATCGACAACCAGGATCTTAACAGCCGGATTCAAGATGCTCTAAACCAGGGTGCCGGCCCTGATGACCTGCTGGAAGGCAAACCGCCGGAAGGGCTTTTTTGGGAAGAACTGCCGGTTCTGGACAACCCGGCTGCTGCCCGGGTACTGGACACTCCAGCAGGTACCGTTAGCCAAAATCAAGGGGAGAAACCCGAAGTAAGCCCGGACACCCGGACAGCTCCCCGGCCTGAACCCGATTCCACCCCTAAGCCGGATTCGGAACCAAAGGCGGAACCAGCTCCCCAGCCTGACCCGGAACCCGAGCCGGAACCAGAACCGGAACCAAAACCCTCGCCTGAACCGGACCCGGAACCTGAGCCGGATCCCGTCAGGTACGTGTGGGGTTCCTCCAAGACCATACATTTCCGTACGGAAGTGGAGGCCACCAATACGGGCAGCGAAACAGCCACCCGGGTAAGCATCGGCCTTCCCTTGCTGGAGAATAATTCACCCTACCAGAAGACTACCCGGACAGGGACCAATTATCCAATCGAATCCCAATCCGGAAGGACGGCCACCTTCAATATTGGCGAACTGGAACCGGGAGAAACAAAAACCGTCGTGGTAGACTACAAGATTACCATCCGCCCCGTGTCCATCTCTTCCACCAACGAGACGGTGGAGAAGGCCAGAATAGCATATGACAAATATGCGGGGAGCGGCAACTGCCATACCCTGGCAGTGGGATTTGTTAACCATGCCAAGAGCATGGGCTTAGATGCCAGAGTAGTTACCGGCTACAAGCGGAGAGGCAGTGGTGACATCACACCCGGCTCCCTCTCCGGAGCCCGCCACAGCTGGGCTGAATTCCGTGTGGACGGCCTGGGTTGGGTTCCCGTGGATTTGACCCATATGTACTTTGCCAGAATTCCTCACGCCTCCCATGTGGTGGAAACCTACAGCGCCAATCATTTTCTGCGCATCGGCTATTCCGGCGGCAATATCACAACGGAATGGCGCAACATGATTATGTAAACCCACTTTGGCGGTACACATATCCTGTACCGGGAGCAAAAAAAGAGTACAGGGCAGGAAAGGGCAGAAGGCAGCTCTGCCCTTTTTTGTACCAAATTGTCCCGCTGCCGCTCCGCCTCAATTTCGCCGTAAAAAGCCCGCCCTGGTCATAGTTTTTTGTTCTAAGCTTTCCTATGCCTATTCCAGTCTCCTTTCCTTTTCGCTCTTCTTGCCCCCCCTACCCTGCCCCTTTCTCTGCTGTTCACCCTGCCCTACCCAACCCCCTTCCCTGGCTTTTTCACCTACCCTGCTTTTCTGTTGAATTGCCTAACCTAACCGTTTATAATAAGGTCAAGCCTGACAACGGAGGAGGCTGTTCTTTTTGGAACAGGCAATGGACCGGCAGAAAACCCGCCGGGGGAAGGAAATCTCCTACCCTGCCACCACCTTTGCAGTTTTTGCCGACAATCATTTCTACGACCCGGATTTGGGCACGGATAGCCCGGCTTTTTACCGGGACCTGGTACAAAACCGGGATATCAAACTTATAAAGGACAGTCCCGAGATCCTGGAGCAGGCCCTGGAGGAGGTAGCGGCCCTTGAGGTGGATTTTCTCTTGATCTGCGGGGACCTGACCAAGGACGGCGAGGCTTCCTCCCACCGGCTTTTGGCTCAAAAGCTTAAGAAGTACAGCCAAAGGGGCCTTAAGATTCTTCTCATTAACGGCAACCATGATGTAAACAACCATCGGGCCAAATGCTACCAGGGAGGCCGGCGGGAGCGGGTGGAAAACGTTTCCGCCCCCCGGTTTGCCGCCCTTTATGAGAGGCAGGGTTACGGGGATGCCGTACATAGGGACCCCCACTCTCTAAGCTACGCAGCGGAACCCGTCCCGGGCCTTTGGGTCCTTTGCCTGGATACCTGCCTCTGGCAGCGGGGTTACCGGGAAGAGGGCAGGCTCCACCCCCGCACCCTGGACTGGGTCCAGTCCCTTATCCAGAAAGCTCAAAGGGAGGGGAAAGCCCTCCTGGGTATGATGCATCACGGCCTCCTGGAGCATTACCGGAATAACAAAAAGTTTTACAGCGCCTATGTAATCGACGACTACCGGGAGATAGCCCGGATGCTGGCCCGGGGCGGCGTAAAAGTGGTCTTCAGCGGCCATTTCCACTCCCAGGATATCGCCCTCCTGACCGCAGACGACGGAAAAACCTTTGTATATGACGTGGAGACGGGCTCCCTGGCCACTTACCCCTGTCCCTACCGCCTAGTGTCCATTGACGATGAGCAGCACATGCACATCCGCACCCGTCATATCACCACCACCGCCAGCCACCCCCAGGGTTTTTCCTCCCATGCCTACCGCTACTGCTACCAACTGGCGGAAAAGCTGGCGGTAAGAAAGCTTCGGGGTTTGGGGGTCTCCTCCAGGGACTGTGACTTGCTGGCACCCCAGGTGGTGGCCGCTTTCCGGGCCCACGGCCTGGGAAATGAAGAAGGTACGGAGAAACCCCTGGATTTGCAGGGGGTCAGCCCCTGGGGCCGGTTTATTATCCAAAGAAAAAGAGGCCTTCTGGAGGCTTTGTGGGAGCAGGCCCCGCCCCCCGATAACCGGCTGACCATCCATCTGCCGACGGGGGACTACAGCTAAAGAGAATAGGGGCGGCCGGCTGCAGGGTATTGCATACCCTCACCAGCCCTTACTGAGCAGAGAGGACCCTCCCCTTCGCCCTAAGGCCCTTCCGGAGCAGATTGACCTTCCCCCTCTGCCTGTCCCCACTGGCCCTTCCAGTGCAGAGAGAGGCCCCCCTGGCCCGGCCTGGAGCATCCGGGGGATTTTTTATTAAATTT
>SLHK01000096.1 GCA_007136165.1 Syntrophomonadaceae bacterium | reverse complement strand
ACCATTCCCGAGTACAAGGCATTCCTGTGCAATATCCGGAAGGGAGGTAACACGGCATGACAAAATCCATCCTGATCGATACTTCCAAGTGCATGGCCTGCCGCGGCTGCCAGGTGGCCTGCAAGCAGTGGAACCAGCTGCCCGCAGAGGAAACCACCTTTACGGGGTCCTATGAGAACCCCCCCGGCATTTCCACCAATACCTGGATGAAGATTACCTTTAACGAGGTGGAAGAGGGAGGCCGGGTCAAGTGGCTCTTCGGCAACCAGAGGTGCATGCACTGCACCGATGCGGCCTGCATGATTTCCTGCCCCGCCGGCGCTATTTACCATACGGAGTCCGGTGCGGTGGCCATCGACGAGAAGAAATGTATCGGCTGCAACTACTGTGCCGCCAACTGTCCCTTTCATGCTGTCAGCTTTGACCGCCTGACCAATCTGCCTCCTAAGTGTACTTTCTGCACCGACCGGACAGCCAACGGCCTGCAGCCTGCATGCGCTGCGGCCTGCCCCACGGACGCCATCGTCTTCGGTGACAGGACCGGCCTGGTGAGTGCGGCCAGCAGCAGGGTTAATCAGCTGAAGCAGGCAGGGAATCCCAATGCCATGATTTACGGGCTGGAAGAGGTTAACGGAACGGGGATGCTATATGTCTTAGCTGACAAACCCGAAAGATACGGTCTCCCGGCAGATCCCCAGGTCCCCTTCGGGGCCCGGCTCTGGGGGGCCTTGTTCAGGCCTTTCCGTGTCCTCGTAGTTCTGGCCGTGGGCCTGGGCCTGTGGGCCAACAGGTCGCAAGTGAAAGAAATTGAAGAAGCCAAAAAGGCTCAAAAAAGTAGCTAGGGGGTGAAATTGTGGAGGTAAAAACTTTTAAAGGTGGGGCCCATATTCCCCACTATAAGAGTTTCACGGAAGATAAACCAATAACGAGATTATCAGTTCCCAAAGTGGTTGTCGTACCCCTGTCCCAGCACCTGGGGGCTCCCAATGAACCCCTGGTCAAGGTGGGGGACAAGGTGGAAGTGGGCCAGAAGATCGGCGATTCCCAGGAGCACATCGCCGCTCCCGTCCACGCCAGCATCACCGGGACGGTGGTGGCCATCGAGCCCCGGCCCTGTTACGAGGGCGGTGAGGCCATGTCCATCGTCATCGAGGCGGGGGAAGGCAAGCAGGACTTTGAACCCCAGGTGGAACGGAATCCCGCCGACATGAGCAAGGAAGAGATCATCGCCGCCATCCGGGAAGCGGGCATCGTGGGTATGGGGGGAGCGGCTTTCCCCACCCATGCCAACATCAGCCAGCGCAAGCCCGTAGATTCCCTCCTCTTGAACGGGGCGGAATGCGAACCTTTCTTGACCTGCGACCACCGTCAGATGGTGGAGAGGCCCGATGACCTGATTGCGGGTGCCGAGATGATGATGCGCTGCATCGGGGCTAAAACCTGCTACCTGGGCATAGAAGTCAACAAGCCCGATGCCATCGAGATTCTAAATGAAAAACTCAAAGGCCGGGAAGATATCAAGGTTGTTCCCCTGGCCGTCAAATATCCCCAGGGCAATAAAGCCCATTTGATCAACGCCATTACGGGCCGGAACGTCCCCCGGGGAGCCCGCTCCGCGGACCTGGGGTGTATTGTCCGGAACGTGGGCACCACCATTGCAGGGTATGAAGCTGTAGTTTACGGCAGGCCTTGCTACGAGAGGGTAGTCACCGTTACCGGGCCTCGGGTACCGAAGGCCGGTAACTACATCGTCCGCATCGGCACTCCCGTTAGCCATGTGGTCAAGGAAGCGGGGGTTGAAAACCTGGATGACATGAAGGTGGTGGTGGGCGGCCCCATGACGGGCATGGCCCAGGCCAACCTGGAAGCCCCCGTGGTCAAGAGCAACACCGGCGTCCTGATCCTGCCCAAGGAAATGGTGCGGGAAGATGTGGAATACTCCGACTGCGTCCGCTGCGGCAAGTGCGTGGAGCAGTGCCCCGTATTCCTCTATCCCAACGAAATCAGCATCGCTGCCGAACACGACATGATCAGCAAAGCAGAAAGTTGGGATGTGATGGACTGCATCGAGTGCGGCATCTGTGCCTATGTGTGCCCTTCCAGCAGGCCCATCGTGAAATTCATACAACAGGTTAAACCCGTAATCAAAAAACTGCAGCGGAGCAGGAAATAATGACCGCAATGGTAAAGGAGGAGATGCTTGGTGGATAAAACTCAAGGTTTAATCGTCTCGTCAGCGCCCCACCTTAAAGGTGATATGACTACTTCCAAGGCGATGAAAGATGTAATCCTCGCTTTGGTTCCGGTAACTCTGGTAGCCGTCTACTTTTTCCAGACCTATGCCCTCTTTCTTGTGGCCGTTTGCCTGATCACTGCAGCAGCCACCGAGGTGCTTTTTAGGAAGCTGATGAAAAAGAAACCCACCCTTTACGACGGCAGCGCCATCCTTACAGGGCTTTTGGTGGCCCTGTGCTTCTCCGCCACCACCGCCTGGTGGATGGCTGCCCTGGCTACTTTCATCGCCATCGGTGTGGCCAAGGAGTTAATGGGCGGCCTGGGTTGGAACCGCTTCAACCCGGCCCTTTTTGGAAGAGTCTCCCTGATTGTACTGGCCCCCCTGTTTGTGCCTTTTAATGCTGCATTTTCCGTCTGGGGCCCGAACCTGGGCCTGGTGGATACCGTTTCCCAGGCCACACCTCTGGCCATGCTGCAGCAGGGGATGACAATGCCGGCCCTGGGCCAGCTCTTTGCCTGGTATCCCGGAGGGGCCATGGCAGAAGTCTCGGCTTTGGCCGTGCTGCTGGGCGGCCTGTACCTGGTCTACAAGAAGCATATAAAGTGGCATATACCCTTAAGTATAATAGGAACTGTATTTGTGCTGACCCTGGTGGCGGGGCAGAACCCCTTCTACCACGTGGTCACCGGCGGCATCATGCTGGGAGCTTTCTTCATGGCCACCGACTGGGTCACCAGCCCCATTACGGATAAAGGGAAGATCTACTTTGGCGTCGCCATCGGCGTGCTGATCGTCTTCTTCCGGTTGGGCCTGGCTGCTACGGAGGGAGTAGGGTTCTCCATCCTTATCATGAATGCCTTTGTGCCCATGATTGAGAAGGCGACCCGCAGGGCTTCCTTCAGCGCTCCCAAACCCGTAACCATCCCCGCCCCGGGCAAGGGGACTCCCGTCAGCAAGTAACAACTCAGGAGAAACGGGGAGAACTAAAAGAGCAGGGAAAAGCACCGGCTTTTCCCTGCTTCTTTTTGGGGTCAGACTCGAGTTTACATAACTGGGGTCAGGCTTGAGTTATTGAGTTACTTTTT
>SLHK01000199.1 GCA_007136165.1 Syntrophomonadaceae bacterium | reverse complement strand
TTTTCATAACCTGAGTTGACATCGACAAAGCGGTAATCTTGGGGGTTGCCGTCAGCATCGTAGATCATCTCATGGACGGCCACCCCCTGGTCCATCTCGGTGATGAGGGACTTGTACTTGCCTTCACTCTCTTTCTGGATTTCGACTGCTGTCTCCAGCCGCCGGGAAGCCCAGTGGATCCCGCCAATGCCGATGAGCCAGATTAGGCCGTACCCTCCTCCCATGGACATCTGCCTGAAACTCTGCTGTGCCATGTAGGGGGCCAAAGAGGTGGCCACACTGATACCGCCCTGCAAGTCTCCCACTTGATACCCCTGGTGGCCGTGGCAGGCGAGGCAGCCTTCCTCTGTATAAAAGGGCCTGACCAGCCGCAGGGTTGGTTCGCCATCCACTTCGGTGGTGGTGGTGACCTCTTCCGCATCCCCGGTAAAAGACAGGAGGGCCTCCTCTTCCCAGGGGTCGGGGGTGTTGTCCGGGGACAGGGGGTCCAGGCTTATAATGCGCCCGTAGACACCGTACTCTTGCCCCACTTCGTATACCTGGCGCATCATATAGGCGGGATTGACCAGGGTCAATTCCCTTCCGGAAGGGCTTGTGATGTCCCGCTCATCCACAATCTCCAGGTAGGGGTTGGGCGGCGTTTCCGGGGTAACCTCCACGTAGACGCCTTCATGCCCGGTAGCCCAGCGCCGAAACACCAGGTCCCTCTCCACCGTCATCCGGAGGGACAGCCTGGCCTGTTCGTTTATATGGGTAGCTACCTGACCCAGGTTCAAAACCAGGATGGCGAGCATAAAAATAGTCCAGCCCGCCGCTATCACCCAGGCCAGTTTGCGAATCCTATGGTTCTCAGCCCCGCCTGCTGTAAACAGGCGGGCCAGGAGGGAACCGTTAACCTTTCTGCGCATACAACCTCCGGCATATAATGGTCTTCTTACATTATTCAACACATATCGCCTTAATTCCTTTTGCCGTAAAGCAGTTTCCAGCAACAGGTACGCCGGGGCCTGCGGTGTTTTCGGATCTAAATATCCTTAACCTTATTCCATCTGCTTCTATTTGGATACCAGGAGGTTTCGTACCTCAAAAACGATAATACCTACGAACAGTATATTGAGCATCCCTATTACCAGGGGCCATGGACCTTCGATAAACCCCATTTCCTTGACCTCCCAATTCTTTTCCCCGATAATATCTCTTAACATGCTCAGAAATCTATAGGAACCTTCCCTATTTTTTGCTGCATTTAGCCGGGGTCAGGCTTGAGTTATTTACTTCTGCAAGCCTGACTCCGGCAGGAATCGAGTAACTCAATAACTCAAGTCTGACCCCGGCAGGAATATGGAGGTTTGCAGCGAATAAAAATAAGGTATGTGATGGAGGAGGTTAGGATAAATGGATGTTATGGCTGCCATCGGAAATACGCCCCTGGTTGAGCTGCAGGTCCTTAATCAGAACCCGGGGGTGAGAATCTTATGCAAGCTGGAAGGAAGCAATCCGGGGGGTTCCGTCAAGGACCGCCCCGCCTGCTATATGATAATGAAAGCGGAGGAGTCCGGTGAGCTGAAGAAGGGGAAATGCATCTTAGAGCCCACTTCGGGGAATACAGGGATTGCCCTGGCCATGATCGGCGCAGCCAGGGGTTACCCCGTCACCCTGGTGATGCCGGGCTGCGTCAGCGTGGAGAGGAGCAGCATCCTGGAGGCCTACGGCGCCCGGGTGGTCCTGACCCCGGCGGAAGAAGGAACCGACGGCGCCATCAGGAAGGCTTACAGGATGGTGGAGGAGGACCCGGAACGGTACTACATGCCCAATCAGTTCAAGAATGAGAATAACTCCCTGGCCCATTACGAGACCACGGGGCCGGAAATTTTTGCCCAGGCCGGGGTCGACGTGGATGTGTTCCTGGCCGGTATGGGGACAACAGGCACCCTCATGGGGACGGGCCGGTACTTGCAGGAGAAAAACCCCCGTATCCGGGTCATCGGTGTGGAGCCCGTTAAGGGGCACAAAATCCAGGGCCTGAAAAACATGGAAGAAGCATTGGTGCCCGAGGTTTATCACCCCGAACTTCTGGATGAGAAGTTTACCGTGCAGGATGACGACGCCTTTGAAACCACCCGGCTGCTGGCGGTGAAGGAGGGCATCTTTGCCGGTATGTCCAGCGGAGCCGCAGTAACGGCTGCCCTGCGGACGGCAGAGAAAATGTCTTCGGGGACCGTTGTCACCCTTCTTCCGGACCGGGGGGACCGCTACCTGAGCACCCACCTCTTCCGTTCCATCTGCGGCAAATGCGCCCCCTAGAGACCTCATCAAGG
This sequence comes from Syntrophomonadaceae bacterium, assembly GCA_007136165.1. Lineage (GTDB taxonomy): Bacteria > Bacillota > Dethiobacteria > PWVN01 > PWVN01 > PWVN01. The sequence goes on along the minus strand of SLHK01000199.1, from coordinate 1,097 downwards.
TAAGGCAAATATCCCTGTCTAATATGTTCCTTCCCCTTGCCTTTAGTTGTATGAGGCAAGGGTTATTTTTATAGGGAGCTTCTGAAACCCTGAAAGATTGACATAAAAGGAGTAGATGTATGATTCTTCAAAAACGCAATCCCAATCTGTATCACGGCCACGGCAGGAAAAGCAATTTTTTTGAGGGCTGGTATTTCAAGATTGTGGACCCCACAGAGAAGCACACCTTTGCCTTCATCCCCGGCATAATTCTGGGGGCCACGGAGGGTGCCTCCCACAGTTTCCTGCAGCTGATTCACGGCACAAAGGCCTATTACCGTTACCTGTCCCATCCTGTCCATGCCTTTGAGGCTAAGAAAAACGCCTTTGATGTTTCCGTCGGAGACAACCGGTTTTCCCTGGAGAGGCTTCACCTGCAGGTGGAGGATACGGGGATAAGGGCCCGGGGCCAAATCGATTTCAGGAACGTGGCCACCTGGCCCGATACGGTATTGAATCCCGGCAGCATGGGCTTTTACAACTACATCCCCAGGATGCAATGCTACAGCCAGGTGTGCGCCTTAGATATGGACCTGCAGGGCAGCCTGGAAATAAACGGAGACAAAATAGATTTCAGCGGCGGCCGGGGTTACGTGGAAAAGAACTGGGGAAGCGCCTTCCCTTATTCCTGGATCTGGGTTCAAAGCAACAACTTTGCCGAAAGCCGCACCTCCCTTACCTGTTCCCTGGCTCACATCCCCTTTCTTATGACCAGCTTCAGGGGCTTCCTCATTGGCATGACGGTGGAAGGCAAGTTTTTCTCCTTTACCACCATGAACGGCAGCCGCTGCCACATCCAGCAGGCAGGCCGGGACGTACACATCCAGGTCCGGAATTCTACCCACACCTTGGCCATGGAAACCTGGACAGACCCCAAGAAGTTTATCCTCCTGCAGGGTCCCAGGGACGGCCGGATGGTTCCCCTGGTCCAGGAGAACCTGCTGGGGCGGGTAAAAGTTGAACTCCAGGACAGGCATGGAAAAAGGGTTTTTGCCGATGAAGGGGCCTGTGCAGGCATCGAATACGGCGGCCGGCAGATGCTGGTCCTGGATGGGGAG
>SLHK01000107.1 GCA_007136165.1 Syntrophomonadaceae bacterium | reverse complement strand
GCGGGGTCGAAGCTCTTCAGGTCAACGTTGGCGGCATCAAGTTTTTCCACCAGCCCCTCCAGGGGCTTTCTTTGGATGTAGCCGGCGGTGTGGATTAAGTTCTTGAGCCCCGCCTCCCCGGCCAGGGAAGCTATGTCTGCCGTATACTCGTAAAAGACCACGGGCTCGCCAAAAGCGAAGCTTATGGAAGGTATACCGGCAGCCAGGGCATGGGCCACCACTGTTTCGGGCGGCATGTCATAGGCGTGCACTTCCTCCGGGGCCACCAGGGCCATGTCCCAGACCTCACAGAATTTACAGGCCAGGTTGCAGCCGGCGGTGGAAATGGATAGGGCCCGGCTGCCCGGCATCACATGGTAGAAGGGCTTTCGCTCGATGGGGTCATCCTGGACCAGGGCCGGGTTGCCGTAAGCCAGGGTGTATGCCTTTCCTCCCCTGTTTTCCCTCACCCGGCAGGGAGCCCGTTGGCCCGGGGCCAGCCGGCATTCCCTGGGGCAGAGTTCACACTGAATGCTGCCGTCCTCCAGGCTGCTGAACCAGGGGGAGGCTTCGGGCCTCACAAAGCCCTTTTTTGCCCCCCCGGCCTGGGATTCCTCCCCCTCTTTGCCTTCGGGGGTGCTGCAGCCGGAGACGGCGCCGGCCAGGCACAGGGAGCCTATACCGGCTGCACCGGCTTTGATAAATTGGCGCCGGCTTACACCGCCGGCGGGGGTATTTTTTTTAGCCATAAATAAGACCTCCCGGATAGTAAAAGTACGATAAAGGCGGTGCCGTTGGCAATACCGGCCAAAAGGAAGCAGGCAATGATTCCCAGCACAGGGGCCACAACCACGCTGGCCAGAATTGCTCCAACAGAGGCCCCCAAGAGCTCAATCCCGTAAACGGCGGCGGCTGACCTGTCGGCATTCCCCTTCAGGGACATGTAGCAGGCGGAGGCTAAGGGGAAATCCACCCCGTTTACCAGCCCCGCCCCAAAGGTCAAGAGAGAAAAGAGGGCAAAGACGGCGGCGGGAGACGGGGCGGCGGCGGCCCTGGGGAGCACAAGGGCCATAAGCCCCGCCAGGAGGGCGATGCCCAGCTGGACACCAGCCAAAACCCTCAGGTCATCCCTGGGGTTTATATAGCGGATGGATAAAAAAGTGCCCAGGGAAAGCCCCCCCATAAAAATTGCCACTATCAACCCTATGGTTTCATAGACAAAACCATAAATGCTTTGGAAGGAAAAGAGCAGGGCTATCTGCATGGCCATGGTGGCCAGGCCGGTGCTGAAGACGGCGAAAAGCACGGCAAAAGGGGCATCCCTTCTCTTTCCTCCCCAACGGCCCGGCAGGCCCAAAACCGGCACCAGGATCAGAATGAGGCCCAGGAGGGGGTAAACCCACCAAAACTGAACCTGAAGCAGCCAGGTAAAGGCCTTCCCGCTGCCGGACCCCGTCAGGGTATCCCAGAACATCAGGGTGTAGTAGTAGCCGATGGGTTTGAAGTCGGAATTTATGAAGTAAGCCTCATTAACCGGCGGCCCTTTTTTTACTTCCTGTTCCTGTACCTCCAGGGGGGCGGGGAAAAGGGGCCCCAGCCCGGGCCCTTCCAAATGGGCGTCAGGGTTTCGCCCGTGATTATTGAGGATCCAGTTAATCCGCAGCAGTTGGGTCTCCTGCAGCAGGGTGGAGAAGTGCTCCTGCGAGAACCCTTCCGTTTCAATGCCCCGCTCCCGGTATCGGGCCGTGAGAACGGCCGCATCCACGGAAATCTGTCCGGGGGTATCGGCGGCAAAGAAAAACAAGAACCGCTCGCCGGCAGGAAGCACGTGGGCAAAGACACCCTTCAGGGTGTGGTAGATGGCGGTGTTGCGGTTGGCCACCTCCCTACCCCGGAGGTCCGGGCTCGATACGGCGCCCAGGGCCAGCACGCCGCCGGGGTTCAAGAGGGCCCGGGCTTCGCGGAAGAATTCCCGGGTGTAATAACGGTTCAGGACAGCAGTGGCCGGGTCCGGAATATCCAGGATAATCATGTCGTATGTTTCCCCGGCCGCTTTCACAAAAAGCCTGCCGTCGGTATGCATCAGCTCTACCCGGGGGTCGGCCAGGGCTTCCAGTGTGGCCGGGGAGACAAAGGGTTGGGCCGCTTCTGTCAGCTTCTCGTCCAGCTCGATATAATGAACCTTTTCTACCGGGTGCTTGAGAATTTCGCTGAGGACGCCCCGCAGGCCGCCGCCGATGAGCAGGAGGTTTTCGGGTTCCCGGTGCTGTACCATGGACAGATGGGCGAAGATCACCGCTTCCTGTTCTTCCATCCCGGCAGCGGCGGCCCGGGGGCCGGCGGTGCTGAAAACCAGGTGGCCGCTTTGATAAAAGGTGTACTGGTCTTCCCGCTTAAGCACGGAAATGGTGCCGTGTTTGGACTGGTAGGCGGCAACCAGGTCGTGCTCGGGGCTGAATGAGCGCCACTGGACCCTGTGTGCCCAGCCATCCGCCAGGCCCCAGAAGGGCAGCGAAAGGGCGGCGCAGGCCAGCAGTCCCAGGGACACCCGGAAGAAGGGGCGATGGTTATCTTTTGCCAATAAGCTTTGCGCCGCCAGGAGGGCGGAGGCAAGAAGAAAGATGCCCGCCAGGACTGCCGAGGCAAAGGAATTCAAGAAGCGTACCATGAGAAAGGTGAAGAGGAGGCCGCCCAGCATATTGCCCGCCCCTTCGGCCACGTAGGTTTTTCCGGCGCCTGAAGTGTCCTCCGCCCCGTCCCTTTCCCGCCATACCCGGGACAGCAGGACAAACTGGGCACCCAGAAGGAGGCAGACGGGGGCCATCAGCAGGAAGCAGGAGGCGGCCATCTGCGTGAGGGACAGAAAGGTGCCGGGAATAAGGTTAAAAAACCCCCGCAACCCGCGTATCAGGAGCAGGGTGGCGGGCAGCAGCAGCAAAACTCCCCCGGCACTGACGGTGAGGAGGGGGAGGGGGTTTAAAGCCCGGCCCGCCAGGAAGGCCCCCAGGCGGCTGCCCCCGCCCACCCAGGCCAGCCAGGAGGCCAGGATAAGGCCCATGGACAGCTCGCTGCCCTGAAAAACCATCAGCAATTCCCGGACCAGTAAGACCTGGCCAATTTGGGAGGCCGCCCCCAGCATGAGCACGGCGGGGACGTGAGAAGATTTTCTCCCGGCGGCTTGTTTTTCAAAGTTATCAGGAAACTTCAAAGCCATCCACTCCTGCTGGAATTAATGTCATTATACACGAAGCAGTCGATTTTTTGCAATAACCGCGGGACAGGGGGACAAGGTGCCTGCCCCCCTGTCCCAGCAGAAAATCGCTAGAAAATTGACATATTTCAAAACACCCTATGGCAATAATTATTGCCATGATTTATAATAGAGGCAGGGAAAGAGATTTTTGCCTGTGGCAACGAAAGTTGCCAACCGGTAATGTTTGTT
>SLHK01000043.1 GCA_007136165.1 Syntrophomonadaceae bacterium | reverse complement strand
GAGGTCCGGGACACCCGGACGTCCTCGGAGGTGAAAGGTGAGTCGGAGGAGGATACCGTCCGCACCTTTTCCTCTTATTTTGACTTCATTATCATGAGGCACTCCAAGGCCAACTTTGCCGATAAAATTGCCCGACTCCTGGATGACTCGGACCGAAGCGTACCCATCATCAATGCCGGCTCCGGCAAAGACCAGCACCCGACCCAGGCCCTCCTGGATATTTACACCCTGCAGAGAAGTTTTCTGCACCGCGGCACCATAGATGGCCTGAAAATTGCCTTTGTGGGGGATTTGGTCAGAGGCAGGACATGCCGTTCCCTGGCTGCCCTCCTCAGCAGATATGAGGGCGTAAAACAGTATTTTGTAGCCCCTGAACCATATCAAATGGGTTCCGATATTCTCAAACTTTTAGACGAGTCCGGCAGCAGCTATGAGGTGGTGGAGGATTTTGCCTCCGTCATACCCGAAGTTGATGCCATCTACATGACCCGGATGCAGGATGAATGGGACAAGGAGGATGGGGTCAGCCACCCCATCGATATTGAAAAGTACTCCTTTGGCCCGGCACAGCTTCCCAACCTGAAGCCCGACGCTATCCTTATGCACCCCTTGCCCCGGCGCAAGGAAATGCACCCCGATGTGGACAAGGACCCCCGGGCCGCCTATTGGCGGCAGGTACGTAACGGTATGTGGGCCAGGGTAGCCCTCATCGCCGCCATTTTTGGCACAGACCGCTATATTGACGATTACTACAACTATAATTACTAGGGAAAGAGGAGCAAGCATAAGAATAAATGCAAAGGAGGTTTTAAGTATGCCGGTAAATCTGCGCAACAGGCACCTGTTGGCCCTGAAGGATTACACCAGGGAGGAAGTCCGGTTCCTTTTAAAACTGTCCCATGACCTGAAGAGGGCCAAGTACGCCGGAACGGAACAGCAGAGGTTGAAAGGAAAGAACATCTGCCTGATTTTTGAGAAAGCGTCCACCCGGACCCGGTGCGCTTTTGAAGTGGCGGCTTATGATCAGGGAGCCAATGTCACTTACCTGGACCCCGTCGGTTCCCAGATGGGCAAAAAGGAGTCTCTGGAAGATACGGCCAGAGTTTTGGGCCGGTATTACGACGGCATTGAGTTTCGCGGTTTCCAGCAGGAGGCTGTGGAAATGCTGGCACAGTACTCGGGGGTACCCGTGTGGAACGGCCTGACGAACCAGTATCACCCCACCCAGGTGCTGGCGGACCTGATGACCATAGAGGAGCATGTGAAAAAGCCCCTGCAAGAAGTGGTTTTTGCCTATGCGGGGGATGGCCGCAACAACATGGCCAATTCCCTCCTCTTAGGATGTGCCCTCATGGGGATGGATGTAAGGATTGCGGCACCAAAGGCCCTGCAGCCGGAAGAAGACATTCAGAAAAAGGCCCTGCAGCTGGCCGAAGGTTCCGGTGCCAAAATAACCTTGACGGAGGATGTGGCCGCCGGTGTCCGGGGAGCAGATGTCCTCTATACGGATGTCTGGGTATCCATGGGGGAAGAGGAGCAGTTTGCCCAACGCATAGAGGCCCTTAAAGGATACCAGGTTAATATGGACATGCTGAAGAAAACGGAAAACCCCGACGTTGTCTTTATGCACTGCCTGCCGGCCTTTCACGATATCCATACCTCCGTGGGCCGGGATGTCCATGAAAAATACGGCCTTGAGGAGATGGAGGTCACCGATGAGGTTTTCCGAAGCCGCCATTCGGTGGTTTTTGACCAGGCGGAGAACCGGCTCCATACTATCAAGGCCGTTATGGTGGCCACCCTGGGAAGCTGATAAAGGGGGGGCAGCCCCCTGGAGGAGGGGCTGCCTGCTGGTTTCTAACCCTCTCCCTCAGGGGAGAGGCGAAATTCATGAGGAGGAGAGCTAAATGGAATACAACTGCCAATCTGAAATCGGAGAAATCGCCGGCGTTCTGCTCAAACACCCGAGAGATGCTTTTAGGAACCAGGATTATATTGACGCTCATTGGGAAGGTGTAAATTTTGCAGGCCGCCCCGACTTTCTGAAGGCCTGTGACGAGTTTGCAAAGTTTATGGACGAGATCAAGAAAACGGGGGCTGATTTCCACCTGCTCCCGGAGGATCCCGATACCGGCCTGGATTCCATCTATACCCACGACCCGGCCCTGATCACCCGCAAGGGGGCGATTCTCTGCAAGATGGGCAAGGAGGAGCGAAAGGGAGAACCTGCTGCCATGGGCCGTTATTTTGCCCGCACAGGAGTCCCCGTCCTGGGAGAAATAAAGGGCTCCGGCAGGCTGGAAGGGGGAGACGTGGTCTGGCTGGACGAAAGGACCCTGGCCGTTGGCCTGGGTTACCGCAGCAACGCGGAGGCGGTCCGGCAGCTGAGAGAGATGACAGCGGGCCTGGTGGACGAAATCATAGAGGTTCACCTGCCCCACTGGAACGGGGAGGGGGAATGCCTCCACCTCATGTCCATGCTCAGCCCTGTGGATAAAGACCTGGCGGTGGTATATTCCCGCCTTATGCCCGTTACCTTCAGAAACTACCTCCAGTCCCGGGGTATCAAGTTCATAGAAGTCCCTGATGAGGAATATGATACCATGGCCTGCAACGTCCTGGCATTGGCTCCCCGTCTCTGCCTGATGCTGGCCGGGAACCCCAAAACCCGGCAGCTCCTGGAGGCAGAAGGGGTCGAGGTCCTGGCCTATGAAGGGGAAGACCTGTCCCTGAAGGGCTGCGGGGGCCCTACCTGCCTTACCCGGCCCATCCTGCGGAAATAGCTGCCGGGGGAGAGGGGCGACAACGGGAGCAGGGGACAGCTATTTTGCTTCTTTGGCAGGAGCAAGGAGGCTTAACAAAGAACGGTGGGATGAAAATATAGGAAAAATTTGACGCAGGAAAATTTGACTCAGGTTGCAAAAGAACGCGCCTTGGTATATAATTTTTTTACAGTATAGGCCCCCCGGGGGACAGGGTTAAGGGGTACGACCTCTGGGGGGATTCCGTGAAGGGCAGGTGAGGCACCGGCATAGACAAACAGACATTAAGAGGGTTTATGGGGTATTGTAATTAAAATCATAGAGGAGGAATTTGATGGATTACGGATGGTTATCATTACTGCCGCCGGTTTTGGCTATTGTGCTGGCCATTGCCACCCGTCAGGTCATAGTATCCCTTTTTATCTCCATCTGGCTGGGGGCAACCTTTTTGAACGGTTTTAATCCCGGTGTCGGCCTCTTACGCACCATCGACGAATTTATAATTTACAGCATTGCTGATTCCTGGTACGCAGGACTCTTAGTTTTCACCATGTTAATAGCCGGCATGCTGGCCCTGGTTACCCGGGCCGGAGGAGCCATGGCCGTGGCCAATGCCCTGGCTAAAAAAGCCACCACTCCCCGGGGAGGCATGCTGTCTG
>SLHK01000032.1 GCA_007136165.1 Syntrophomonadaceae bacterium | reverse complement strand
CGTCCTTGCCCGGCGGCCGCAGGGCATCCAGGGCAATGAGGGCCGCCCCCAGGGCGCCAATGATCTGCGGCTCTTCCGGGAGAATGACACGGCAGCCCAACTGGTCCTCCAAAGCCCGGACCACTCCCAGGTTTTTGGCGACTCCCCCCGACATGGCCAGAGGTTCTTCCAATCCTATGCGGCGGAGCATGCCGGCTGTACGCAGGGCAATGGCTTCATGGATGCCCCCAATAATGTTTTCCCGGGGATGACCGACTGCCAGCAGGGAAACCACCTCCGACTCGGCGAAAACAGTACACATGCTGCTTATGGGCACCGGCTCTGTGGCCTTTGCGCTAAATCCTGCCAGCTGACCAAGCTTTACCTCCAGGGCTCCTGCCATCACCTCCAGAAAACGGCCCGTGCCGGCAGCGCACTTGTCGTTCATGATAAAATCCAGCACCCGCCCCCGGGGGCTGACCCGGATGGCCTTGCTGTCCTGGCCGCCAATGTCTATCAGGGTCCTGACCTCAGGGTAAAGGTGGTGAATGCCCCGGGCATGACAGGTAATCTCCGTTACCCGCTTGCCGGCAAATTCCACGCTGATGCGGCCGTAACCTGTGGCCACAGCGAAGCCGATGTCCGCTGCCTCTTTGCCGCCGGCAGCCAAAACCGCCGCCAGGGCCCCTTCCCCGGCCTTGCGGCTGTCGGCCCCTGTAGGGAGGATGCTGGTGGCCAGCACCTCTTTGGCATCATTGAGGAGCACAGCCTCTGCCGATAGGGAGCCCACATCTATTCCCAGGGCCAGCATAAAAAAACCCCTTCCCTGATTTTTACCCCTGATTTTTATTTCTCTTTATACTATTCTCATCCCCGATTTTACTTCTTCCTGCCCCGGGCCGCAAATAAAGCGGCGGCCTGGGCCCGGTTATTCACATTAAGCTTGTGTAAAACCCGGCTTAAGTGATTGCGCACTGTGCGCTCGCTTAAATATAGTTCGTCGCCAATTTCCTTGTTGGTCTTGCCTTCTGCCACCAGGGAAAGGACTTTCAGTTCCCGGGGGGTCAACAAATCCTCCAGCCTCTCTGAAACCCCGTCCTCTCTTTTCTTCATATATTGCAGGACATTTTTTGTCACATTAGGGTCCAGCAGAGACTGGCCCTGGGCCACTTTTTCCACCGCCTCCACCAGGGAGTTCCCTTTTATTTCCTTAAGGACAAAACCGGAAGCTCCGGCCAATATGGCCTCGATAACCACATCGTCATCGGGAAAAGAGGTCAGCATGATAATCTTCATTTCCGGATGATCCTTAAGAATCCGTCGGCAGGCTTCCACCCCGCTGCCGTCGGGAAGGCGCACGTCCATGATAATGACATCGGGTTTTGTCTGGGCTGCTTTTTCAACAGACTCCTGCACCGAGCCTGCCTCGGACACCACGGTAAAGCCGGGGTTCCTATTCAGAAGGCCTTTGAGCCCCAGGCGAACCACTTCGTGATCGTCCACGATCATTACCCTGGTCATCAGTACAGTCCTCCTCCAATGGAATGGTTATTATCGCTTGGGTACCCCTGCCTTTGTCGCTTATAAGCTGGAAGCTTCCTTTAACGGCCTCCACCCGGGCCCTGACATGCAAAAGCCCCAATTTTTCCCTGCGGTCTTGTTTTTCCTTAAGTTCCTTCAGCTCAAATCCCCTGCCGTCGTCGAGAAGGATGACAGTGAGATAACGGCGGCGGCAGTAGGCCTGGAGTTCGATGCGGCCCGCGCCGCTGTATTTGACGGCATTGGTCAAAAGCTCCCGTAAAATATGGAAAAGTTGTACTTTCGTTTCCGGTGACAGGTGGCGGCTCTTAAGCCCCTCGCTCACTGTCATGTGCAGGTTGGAACTGCTGAAGATGGAAGCCACTTCCTCGATTAACTGCCGTAAATCCAGCCCTGCCAGTTCCACCCTCTTTAAATCCTGGATATACATGCGCAAATCAGAAATAACATGGTCATATTCCTCTATGATGGAATTTATTTTCTTGTCCGCTTCCTGGTACGCCTTGTTTTGATGCAGGTACTCCACCTCCTTGAGGTGGAGGCCCACGGCATACAGAGATTGAATGATGCCGTCGTGGAGGTCTTTCTTTATTCGTTCCCTTTCCATAAGGACGGCATTCTCACCAACCACCTTCCGGATCAGGGCTGATTTTTCCTCCTGGAAAAGGGTTAAAACCCGCAGCATGGATACTGTTATGATAATACAGGAGACCATGCGGATGACAGGACTGGGAATGCCCGTCAGCAGAAAAAAGTTTTCCGTATTGATAACGCCGGCCAGGAAGACAGGGGCCGGGGGCACCACTGCTCCGGCTACCAGGGCGTAGATGACAAAAGATACGGCCAGGATGTTGAGGCTCAGGATAACGCCGGGCCTGCCGCCAAAGAGCTTAACCTGGTCCCGCTGCCGGTAGACGGCATAAGCCGAAAGCAGGCCTCCCGGCAGCCCAAAGAAGTGGCGGCTGTATATGTCCCCCAAAGTAACCCAGTAGGCCGTATTTTCCTGTAAAATTAAAATCCGGTAAACTGTGAAATAAACAAACCAGAGGGCCGTCAAGAAAATAGCCAGGTACAGAAATTTCCTGAGGTCTCTGTGGACCAAAACATCATCCACCAGCCGGATGCCAAAAAAGAGGAGAAAGGCGAAGGAGATGCCGATAAAGTTTAGCTCCAGCAGTTGAAATATATAGGTGACATTTGGGCCGGAGAGGGCGGCCCTGTAGGGGACATAAAAATAAAACCATTCCGATATTCCATGCAGAAAACCGAAAACCGCCAAAATCCAGAGGCTTCTGGCCATGGTAAAACTGCTGTTGCGCCGCACCTGCAAAGAGATGGCAAAGCCCATGAGAAAAAAGGACAACCCGTATACAAAGTAAATTTCCGACATATATGCTTCAAAAAAATTAATTAACACCTTTATTCCCCTTATAATAAATAAAGTATTAATGGTAGCGTTGAACATACATACATATTTCTATATATACATATTACTGCAAGAAACCATAAGTGTAAACCCCACCCCTTTCTGCCCCTTGTTATCTCGTCTTCTCCTGCTTTTTTATAATTGTTCTTGTTGAGTAAAATAACAAAAAGTGAGGTTAATTTAATTTACAGAGAAGGCATTCAGGAAAAAATGGCGAAATTTTATGGCTGCAGCCTGTTTAGATTTTTTTCCCATTTGAGTAAAGGAAAGCTGCCGCTGGCGGGCCTTAACTCCAGGTGAACTTACAGAAGGCAAATAACTCAAGCCTTGGACCCGGAAGTATAAAAAAACAAATAACTCAAACCTAACCCTCTGGAAAGTAAGTAAATAACTCAAGCCTGACCCCAGTTATGTAAACTCAGGCTGACCTCGGAAGTGAGTAAGTAAAAGTAAGTAAATAACTCAAGCCTGACCCCAGTTATGTAAACT
>SLHK01000050.1 GCA_007136165.1 Syntrophomonadaceae bacterium | reverse complement strand
TGTCGGGCTGACTGGAGACATATTGAATAATGTCCTGGTACATGCTGTTCAGGCTGAGAACTCCTTTGCTGGGGCTGCGAAATTTCACCTGCCCCCCACGCCCCTTCTGCCTTTAGGCATCGTTTTCGCTAATATTATAAATTAATTCCGTTATTATTGCAAACTGCTCCAGGCTTAAGTCCTCTCCGCGGGTTAAGGGAGGAAGGCCGGCGGCAGCGATAATTTCCCTGGCCTGGGGTTTGCCCCCCTGGAGCATATCTCCCAGGGAATTGGCCAGGGTTTTACGCCTTTGCTGAAAGGAAGCCTTGATCACCCGGAAGAGGAGGTCTGTCCGGGAGACCTGAACCGCCGGCTTTTTCCGGGGTTTTAGAAAAACCAGGGCCGAATCCACTTCCGGTCGGGGGAAAAAGACGGTGGGTGGGACGGGGAAAACCAGGGAAGCCCGGGAGTAAAACTCCGTTAACAGGGATAAAGACCCGTAGTCCTTGCTGCCGGGACGGGCCACCATGCGCCGGGCCGCTTCCCGCTGCACCAGGAGGGTCAGGGAAACCAGGGGTAGGGTCGATGGGAGTATCTTGAACATAAAGGGGGTTGTCAGGTAATAGGGAAGGTTGGCGGCGATTTTGACAGGTTTGCCGGAGAATTCCTTTCGGCAAAGGGCTGACACATCGGTCTTGAGGATGTCCCCCTTAACCAGGGTGATATTGTCCCGGCCCGCCAGGGTTTCTTCCAGGACAGGGATGAGGCGGGGGTCAATCTCCACCGTCAGGAGGGAGTGGCATCTCCGGGCCAGGGGCAGGGTCAGGGTGCCCACGCCCGGCCCCACTTCCAGGATTCTGTCTTCCTTCTTGGGGTCAACCACGGCCACAATTTTGGCCAAAACATTTTCATCCACTAAAAAATTTTGGCCCAGCTTTTTTTTCAGCCTGATGTTGTGCCTGGCCAAAAGTTCCCTCAAGGTACGGGGTGATGTCAGGTTTGCTGCCACAACGGCCTTCCCCTTTTCATTTAAGGAAGAATATAAATTTTCAGCTGCCGCCTCCCGAAGCGCAGGGCCTCCTGATGGGTGGGGAAGAGCAGGTCAATCCGGTTACCCTTGATGGAGCCGCCGGTATCCAGGGCCTGGGCATAGCCAAAACCCTGAATATAAACCATGGTTCTGTAAGGAATAACCCGGGGATCCACGGCGATAATATGGGGGTCGTCGGCGGTTCCGGTTCCTGCTATGGCAGCCACCCCCAGAGAGGTGGTGGCTCCGGTGTTCCTGCCCGTACACTGGGAGTGGCCCAATTCGTTGATGGGGCACCCGCTCTCGGGGGTGCCGTTGCAGTAGGCGGTGGCGCTTACATACATGGCCCGGACAAAACGGATGGTCTGCCCGCCCCGGGCGGCCAGAAGGGTGTTGGTCCCCTCTTCCACGACCCGGTCCTGGCGTTCCCTGAGGATTACGCTTTCCAGGAGTTCCTTATCTATTTTGACGCCGTCGGCATAGGTGAGTTCAATGGTGTCTTCCTTGAGTCCATCGTGCCCCCTCTTGATGACCCGGGAGAAGCCCTTATCCATGGATGAGTTGGGCTGGCGCACTTCCCTGTGGGAGAGGACAGCCCTTTCTGTCACCTGCTGCTTAAAAATCCTGGTAATTTCTATGCTCATGTGGGGAGACGTGGAAACATGAAGGGCCGGCGTTACTTCATCCAGTTCATTCAGGATAATACCGTTTTCCCGGAGGATATCCGACACTCTCCCCTCCGTTACCCAATGATCCAGTTCCTCTCCGTCTACCTTCACATATACCGGGTAAGCCCTGGTGATGTCGATCCGGCCTACCCGGGGCAGGCCCTCATGGAGGTGCGGGTAGACCAGGTCCCGGTGGTGCAGGGTTAAACCCGCCACCTTGAGGACATCCTCCACCGTTTGGGAATAGGTGTGAATCTTTGTTTCCACGCCGTTATCGGAAATAACGATATCCCGGGCCATGATAAAAGAAGTGAAGGTTAACAGGATCCCCACTACAATAAAAAAGCCAAATATCAGGGCCAAAGGCTCTCGTTTTTTTCTTTTTATACCCGGAAGCCGTGATGCCATTTTTTTACCCCCCCATAAGTGCTTCTATTTTACTCCAAAAAAAAGGGGGCTGTCAAATAGCCCGGGGAAGGAATTAGCCTTCCCCGGGCATCGGGGCCTTACGGGAGGGCAAGAATCTCCACCCTGACAGTGGCCGTCCCGGAATAGCGCATGCCGATTACTTCTGCCGCAGCTCTGGACAAATCGATAATTCGTCCGCCGGTAAAGGGCCCCCGGTCGTTGATTCTCACCTCCACCTGCCTTCCGGACCCCAGGTGGGTTACCAGGACCCGGGTATGGAAGGGCAGGAAAGGATGGGCCGCCGTCAGGGCATTACTGTCAAAAGTTTCACCGTTGGCCGTCGTCCTTCCGTGGAAACCGTCACCGTCCCCTCCGTACCAGGAAGCGGTACCCTGCCAGCTGTCCCCCACCCTTAAAGCATCCCGGGAAACCCTGGCGCTCCTGGAAGCCGTTCCCTCTAAGATTATCCGGGGCAGGGGCTCCTTTATCAGGTTGTAGGCCACCAGTTCCCTGGCCTCTTCCCGGTTGTTAACCAGGGTTACCTGGTAAGTCCTGGCTGCCACCCCTTCCGTTCCCTCCTCAGCCACCCGGGTTGTCCCCACGGGCAGGGAGCTGTCCTTTCGGGTCAAGACTTCAGGGGCTATTTCTTCCAGAAAGGTCTCTTTAAAGATCTCCACCCGCAAAATTTCCAACAACTGACCCGGCTCCACCCTGGCCCTCCAGGAGGGTACGGCCTGGTCAAAAGGCGTCAGGTCCACCTCCAGCCGGTGGGCCAGTTGGGCCAGGGTTTCTCCGGTAGAATATGCCGTCAGGATTTTCCCGTCCACCCTCAGGTAGACGGGAAAGGCTCGCTGAATTCTTATGGTGTCCTCCGTCCCCAAAAACCCTCCCCGGACCGGTTCCACCAGGTCTTCATCCCTTAGTTGAATACCGGCCTCGGCGATGATTTCCCCCACATGGGTGCTGTAGGTGCGCAGGCTCTGGGGTTGACCGTCTACATACAACGTTACCTCCCGGGGCCCCGTTATCCCGGACAGGATTACCAGACAGTAAACTGCCAGGTACAAAAGGCCCATCCGCTGGGTCCCGGGGACTCTTTTTGCCCATGCCAACACGATACTCTTCCCCTTAACCCGGGGCAGATTAAGGACACAAAAAGCCCCTCCTCCGGGTTAAACCTATATTTTGCCCGGAAGAGGGGTTCAATATGCAATTAAGTTAAAGAGACAGGTTCAGTCCGAAAAGCCTGACTGCATTGTCCGTAGTATAACGGGCCACCTCTGCCGGGGTTTCCCCTCTCAAGGCGGCCACCTGGCGGCATACCAGGGACACATGGGCCGGTTCATTCCGCTTC
>SLHK01000097.1 GCA_007136165.1 Syntrophomonadaceae bacterium | reverse complement strand
TAGCTCTCGCTGTAGTCCACGATGGGGGCCGTCAGGTCTTCATCCCGCAGGGCCGCCCAGGAGAGGGCCTCCGCATTCAGGATGGGAATGGGGATACCCACTCCCACCTGCATGGATACGCCGTAACCCAGGTAGCTGATTCCCCGCACCCAGCGGGCTTCCATCTTCTTCAAGTCGCCTATCAAGGCCAGGGTCCCGCCGGGGGTACGGGGAGCCCCCAGTTCGGAGTGCTCCACACCGGGGTTATGCTGGGTTCCGTGCCAGGCCACATAACCGGTGCCGCCTCCCAGGAAGACCCGGGTGCCGACTCCCACCGTCTTGAAATAAGGGTCCTTCAGGAGGGGGCTCAGCTGCCCGGCGCTGCAGTAGTTGGCGTTCCCCAGGTCCCCTTTTAAAATTCCCATATAGGTGTATATGGTCTTATCGGAGAGGTTAACGGCCACGTTGTAGTTCTGATAGCAGTTACGGGGGTTAAAGAGGTACGCTTCGTTCAGGTCCTCCAGGGTAATCCAGGATTCCACCTTTTTCCGGGGATAACAGTCGGTCCCGTATGAGGTAGCTTCCAGGAACACCTCCTTGCCCTCCAGCAGGTCTTCTATGACGTGGGCACCGCCGTAATTGAACTCGCCGGGGAAGCTTTTGTTGGCCGGGTCTGTCTCGGGAATCTCCGTGGCCCCCAGGAAAACATCCACGGCAGCGATGCCTGTGTAAGCGTTTACTCCGTTCAAATACACCCGGGAGAAGCGCATTCGAGGTGTGGTATGGCCCAGGTTGAGGAAAGCTCCCGAAGAGCACATGGGCCCGAAGGTCCCTGTAGTTACCACGTCTACTTGACGGGCAGCCTCTTCCGCTCCCTCAGCGGCTGCCAGAGGAATAAGTTCCTCGGCGGTAACCACCACGGCCTTGCCTTGTTGAAGCCTGGTATTGATTTCTTTGATGGTTTTCTGCACACCCAAAATGTCCACCTCCTGTGTTTGTCTACTTGAACGGGTGCTTAAAGAATATCCTTCTATCATTCGGCCTGATGCCCCCATACTCCTGCAGGAAAATATTTTTTTTGCAGGAAATCCCTTCTCCGGGTCCGTCGCAGGGGGACAAGGGGAAGGCACCTTGTCCCCCTTTAGATAAGGGCCGGATGAGAGGTTTGGGGGGACGGTAATCTGAACTGCTTGTATGCAAGGGGGAGCATTTTTGTGTTATACTATTAAAAAAACGAGGGGGGTTTGCCCGTGAAGGAGCAAAAAGATCCTCTGCCCATTGTTACCATTGTCCGGGCGGGAATTATTGCGGCCCTCTACACAGCTGTTACCCTGATTCTGCTTCCCATAAGTTTTGGCCCCGTGCAGCTGCGGGTTGCGGAAGCCCTGACCGTTTTGCCCATTCTTTTCCCCGAGGCCATTGCCGGCCTGTTTATCGGTGTCTTCTTTGCCAATATTTTCGGCGGCCTGGGCCTGCCCGATATCCTGGGGGGGAGTTTTATTACCCTGATAGCTGCCGCCGTCACATACCGGTTCCGCCACAGCATTATTGCCTACTTAAGCCCCATCCTCTTTAATGCTTTTTTGGTAAGCCTTTACCTTCACGCCCTTTTCGAGTGGCCTTACTGGCTGACGGTGGTCAGCATCGGTTTGAGCCAGACCCTGGTGGTTTTCGGCCTGGGCTACCCCCTTGTCCAACTTCTGAAGAAGCTTCAGGACACCTAAAAAACCCTTTATTCTCCTCCAAAGGTAGAGGGTAGCGGGGGCCGCTTTAGCGGCCTCTTTTTCTCAGCTGACCTTTTTGGCCTTCTTCGCATAGCCCTCACTGTGGCCCCGGCTTTTCATTTCTTCGTGCAGGATGCGCCCCAAACGCTCCAATCCCGTGGTGATTTCTTCAGGCTTTGCTTCGCTGAAGGCAAATCTGGCTGTGTTTTCCCCCTTTTCGTTAACATAAAACCCGGCCCCGTCCACGAAGGCCACCTTCCGTTCCAGGGCTTTAAGGAGGATTTCCCGGGCCTTTAGAGGTTCCGGAAAGGTCACCCAGACGAAAAACCCGCCGTTGGGCCTGGTCCAGGCACACCCCCGGGGAAAGTATTTCCCCATGGCGGAGAGCATCAAGTCCCGTTTCTCCCGGTACTTTTCTACCAGGGATTGGACGTGGTCATCGATAAAACCATTGGTACAGCAGGAGTAAACCAGGCGCTGGCTTAAAGAGTTGCTGCACAGGTCCGTACCCTGCTTGGCGCTGATCAACCGGTGAACAAGGCCCTGGTCCGCCACCACCCAGCCCAGACGGATACCGGGGACAAAAGTCTTGGAGAAGGATCCCAGATAGATAACCCGGCCTTCCCTGTCCAGGGACTTCATGCTGGGCAGGGGATAACCGCTGTAGCGCAGCTCTCCGTAGGGGTTGTCTTCAATGATGAGAAAGTCGTACTTGTCTGCAAGTTCCAGAATTTTAACCCTCCGCAGCAGGCTCAGGGTGGCCCCGGTGGGGTTTTGAAAATTGGGCACCAGGTAAACAAATTTTGCCTTTCTTCCCCGCCTTGCCAGGGCCGCCAGTTCCCGTTCCAGGAGGTCGGTGCGCAGCCCGTCGCCGTCCAGGGGTATGGGATGGAAATCCCCCTGGTAATTATGGATAGCCCCCAGCCCCCCTACATAGCCGGGCTCTTCAACGAAAACCGCATCCCCGGGGTTGAGGAGGATCTTGCAGAGTAAATCCAATCCCTGCTGGGAACCGTTGGTGATGAGAATATCCTCTTCCGCGGCAGAAGCAATCCCTTCCCGGGTCATCTTGGCCGCCAGGTACTGCCGCAGTTGGGCGCTTCCTTCGGTGGGGCCGTATTGAAGGGCAATGTCGGCCTCCCCTTCCATCATTTCTTGCAGCCGGCCCATAATGGCTTCGCCGGGGAAAAAGGCGGCGCTGGGAAAACCGCCGGCAAAAGATATGATGTCGGGGCGCTCGGTGAGCTTGAAGAATTCCCGTATCCCGGAAGCCTTCATGCCCAGGGCTCTCTCGGAAAAGTATTGTTCCCATGCCAGTGTCATTTGTGCATACCTCCTGTTGCTTTTTAAATCGAGGGGGCAAACCGGGACGGTTCCCGTTTGCCACCCGGGGATATAACCGGAAAATAAATAGCCTCCCGTCTCGGACAGAGACGGGAGGCTTGCAGTGCAGATTGCCCCCGCGGTACCACTCTGGTTGCCGGACAAACCGGCCCCTTAAGCTTGCGCTTTTTATAACGGCTTTCCGCCGGCCTGGCCTAGTAAGCATAAATACCTTTCAGCAGGCAGCTCCGGGGGGGCTATTTTCCCGTCCATGGCCGGAAACCTTTCAGCCGGCGAGTTTCCTCTCTTTCGGACTGGAGCGGGCTTTTTTCCCCTTCACAGCTTTTTCTTATTTAATGGGCCTTCCCCGGCCCGCGGCAGTTAATTAAGAGTGATTATAACACGGTAAAAAGCAGCTGACAAGGCTTTTTTT
>SLHK01000044.1 GCA_007136165.1 Syntrophomonadaceae bacterium | reverse complement strand
GCAGGTATTATCGGCGCCCTGACGGGTTTTACCCAGCCGGCCATTACGGCAGCCATCACCGGTCCTGCCGCAATTAAACTGGGGGTTGATCCCCACAAGACGGCGGGTATTCAGGCTCATGCAGGCCACCTGGGGAATTTTGGCGGGTTTACGCACCCCACTATGGTGGCGGTGGTGGCCACAGCGGGCATCACTTTCGGGATGATCAACGTCTTTGGAGCCATTGTTGCCCTGTCCGTCTTTGTCATCAGCTATATTCGCTTAAAGAGGGAAGAAAAGGCCAAGGGGATAAAATTCACCGATGCTCAACTGCAGGAAATTGCCGCTACCTTTGAGAGCAACACCAGCGGTATCCCCTTCGGCAGGGCTATCACACCTTTCATTATTCTCCTGGTGGGCTTTATCGCCGGTTATCCCATTTTCCTGGTGGGCATTGTTTCCGCAGTAATCGTGGCTATTATGGGCAAACTAAGCATGTTTGACGGTGAAAAGGCTATGCTGGAAGGGGTGGCCCGCATCGCGACCCCCCTGGTGGCCACCATCGGTTTCCTCTATATGTCCGGGGTTATCCGGGAAGTGGGCCTGGTGGCAATCCTGTCCGACGTCTTTGACCCCGTACTAAACGTTTCTCCTTTGCTGGTCATGTTTGTGATTTCAGCCTTAACAGGCCTCTTTACCCAGTCTCTGGCGGCTTCGGCAGCCATTATCATCCCCTTCCTGACCGTGGTCCTGGGTACCGGGGTTCACCCCCTGGCTGCCGCTGTGCCCGCCGTGGGCGGCGCTGCCCTCACCCAGTACTATCTGACAGGAGGCCCGGTGGCAGCTCTGGCTACCGCTATTCCCGTGGTACCCGGTTCTGAACTCAAGCAGGCCAACAGGTTCCAGCGTCCTTCCATTTTGGGAGGTTTGGGAGTGCTCCTTGTAGTCACCTTTATTCTTATGATTATCTTTTAGGAGGAACCTTCAATGCGGGCAGCCCTGAGCAAAGAAAAAAAGGGAATTCTGGCGGTGGCGGGCCATGCCGGCTGCGGCCACTGCCACAGCCACAACCAGTATATCCAGGATGATTCCGGGGGGCTGACGGTGGTCCTGACTCTCTTTCAGGAAGCCACGGGCCTTTCCCTGGCCATCAAGGATATCCGGGTTAAGACAGGGGCTGCCGGGTCCCTGGAAGTAGAAACAGAGGGGGGCGGCCTGGGACTGGCCACCCCCCGTAGAGGAATCACCCTCCACGAAGGCCGCCTGGCCCGGTCTCTGGTTGGCCGGGATGCCCGTCGAACCCAGGCCCTGGTCCTGGAGGCCTTTGGCAGGTTTTACGGCCAGGGGATTCATGAAACCCCGGTGGCCCTGCAGGCTGCCATAGCCAATGCCGCCCTGGATACCTTTGCTAAAAATTTTCCCCGTCAATTTCGGGCAGAATATGAAGACCGGGAAGGCTCCTCTGGCCTCATGGCCGGTACGGTTCTGGATATCGGCGGCATCCCCGTCTCCGTCCTGGGTACCGTCAATGCCTCCGAAGGAGGTTTGGGCCCCAATGAGGACCTGGAGGGAAATTCCCCCGTAGGGCGGAAAGGGAAACTCATGGAGGACCTGGGGATGCTCTCCCTGCCCACAATTGTGGTGGAAGGCAAGGTTTATACACCTAAGCTTTGCAGCAAATTGGAATCGGGAACTTTCCTCGTACGGGCCGATGACGAGGCCGATAACCCCCACGTGGCCCGGGCCATAGTCAGGACAGCGGAAAAACTCGGCTTTCCCGTGCTGTTGCTTCGGGATGTGATGGCCAGGGTACCGGGGGCCATGGAAGACCAGACAGCCCAGCTGGCAGACAAAATCATGGCCCTGGGGTCCGGGTTAAAGGAAGCGGCCTATGCCCACGAAAAAGTTAAAATTCTAGCTGAACTGGCTTCCCTTGTAAGCCAGGACGGCGGCGGGGTCAGCTTTATGTCCAACTCCCTGCATGATGTGGTCGGCGGGGTGGGGATGCTCCCGGGGACCAGCGCAGTATTCAGCTATCTGGTTCCCTCCTCCTTCTACCGGGAAAATGTTTTCCCCTTTCTGACGGAGAAGGATGTGGAAGACTTTACAGCTCTAACGAAACACTCTCTGTTGGAAATAAAGGCCGTGCTGCCTGAAGCCCTGAGGCACTTGCAAGAGCATAAATATACCGGGGATCTGAACGGATAAATGAAAAGGGGGAAGTTCATGACTGAGAAAAAGGTAGTTGTGGTATCTACCGGAGGAACCATTGCTATGAAACACGACCCGGAGGCCGGTGGGGCCGTCCCTGCCGTTACGGGAGTGGAGCTGGTCAATGCTGTACCTCCCTTGGGAGATGTATGCCCCCTGGAAGTGGTGGAGTTTTCCAACATACCCAGCCCTCACATGACCCCGTCTCTGATGGGGAAGCTCTCTAAAAAGGTGGATGATATTCTGGCGGAACAGGATGTGGCGGGGTTGGTAATTACCCACGGAACCGATACCCTGGAGGAGACGGCTTATCTGCTGGATTTAACCCTCACGTCGGATAAGCCTGTTTGCCTGACGGCCGCCATGCGCCATGCCGACGGTATCAGCCCCGACGGGGGCAAGAATATCCTGTGTGCCGTCCAGACGGCGGCAACGGAGGAAGCCGCCGGCAAAGGGGTTCTGGTGGTCATGAATGAAGAAATTCATGCCGCCCGGGAAGTCACCAAGACCCACTCCGGCAACGTAAAAACCTTTGCCTCTCCCTTCTGGGGGCCTGTGGGTTACGTGGATGAAGGCCGGGTTATCTTTCGCCGGGAATCCCTTTACAGGGAGAAGGTCAGGCCGGCGTCCCTGGTGGAAGAAGTGTACCTTGTGAAGATGGCGGCGGGCAGTGATGATCTATTGCTAAACCACCTGGCGGAGAAGAAGGTAAAGGGTATTGTTATTGAAGGCTTTGGCCGGGGGAACGTTCCCCTCTCCTCCATTCCCGGAATCAAGGCAGCCCTTAAAGCCCGGATACCTGTGGTTCTGACCACCCGGGTCCTGGGAGGGCGGGTTCTGGATGTCTACGGGTACGAGGGAGGTGCCAAGCACCTCAAGGAGCTGGGGGTTATCATGGGGGGCGAAATCAGCGGGCAGAAGGCCCGAATCAAGCTGATGCTGATCTTAGGCTTAACCTCTGACCCAGAAGAAATCCAAACCTACTTTGACAAACTCTAGCGGGGACAGAGGCAGGGACAGAGGGACAGGCACCTTGTCCCACTTTAGGCAAGGAAACCCGGGAAAAGGGGTTTCAGGCGGGGTTTTACGGTGGCCGTTTGTCTTGACAATTGACCCCTTTGCTTGTATAATGTATCAGTGCAAGACAGATTGACCCAAATAAATAGATCTGTGGGCGAGTAGCTCAGTTGGGAGAGTACCTGAATGGCATTCAGGGGGTCGTGGGTTCGAGTCCCATCTCGTCCACCATAATGAATACAGTAACCACGGGGGTT
>SLHK01000223.1 GCA_007136165.1 Syntrophomonadaceae bacterium | reverse complement strand
TCCATGGCCCTGGGTTTCGGTTTCCGCTGCGGTTTCCTGGGGCTTCTCCACAAAGATATAGTCCAGGAAAGGCTGGAACGGGAATACGGGCTCAGCCTCATATTTACGGCACCCAACGTGGTTTACCGGGTCCGGAATAAGGACGGCCGGGTGGTGGAGGTGGACAACCCCGCCCTGCTGCCTCCGGCGGGGGAGCGGGAAGCCATTGAAGAACCCTACGTGGATGCATCTGTCTTTGTGCCCGGGGATTACATGGGGGCCGTTATGGAGCTCTGCCAGGATAAACGGGGGGTTTTTCAGGCCGTAGACTACCTGGAATCGGGGCGCGTCAAACTTTCCTACCACCTCCCCCTGGCAGAAATCATCTATGACTTCTTCGACCTGCTGAAGTCCCGGACCCGGGGTTATGCTTCCCTGGATTACATCTTTCTGGGCTACAGGGTTTCGGACCTGGTCCTTTTGGACCTTCTGGTAGGCGGAGAAAAGGTGGATGCCCTCTCCTTCATCGCCCACCGGGACCGGGCTTACAGCCGGGGCAAGGAGATGGTGGAAAAACTAAAGGACATTATTCCCCGGCAGATGTTTGATGTGGCCCTTCAGGCTGCCATAGGGAACAAGGTTATTGCCCGGGAAACCATCAAGGCCTTAAGGAAAAACGTCACGGAAAAACTGTACGGCGGCGATGTCACCAGGAAAAGGAAGCTCCTGGAGAAGCAAAAAGAAGGCAAAAAAAAGATGAAGCAGGTGGGCAGGGTGCAAATTCCCCAGGAAGCCTTTACAGCGGTGCTGAAGGTGAAATAGACGGCTTCATGAAAAGCGGCAGGGGCGGTAACCGCCCCTGTCAAATAAATCCGGCAATCAGTGTTTCCCAGGTTATTAACCTTCTTGGGGGGATTCTCCCTTTTTATTTAGCCCCCACACATAAAAAGCCTCTCCCGCATCCATGAGAAGGCGAAGAATCGCCTCATCGGAGTTTGAGCCGAAGGTGCCGGAGTTCGCCAGCATGGCCAGGCCGTGGGTGAAAATCCAGGTGTACTGAATTACCGCCTCTTGGCCTGACTCCTTCAACTCCCTAAGGGCTTTGCCCTGAGGGCTGTCCTCACCAAATTCGGCAAAAAAGGACTCCCGCATCCCTGCTATATCTTCCACATCAAGCTTTTCCGGCTTTTCCAGGTAGAGAAAACGGAAAAGATATTTTTCATCCCGGGCAAAGGTAACGTATCCGAAAGCCAGGTTTAAAAGGGCATGCTCCGTGTACTGCCGCTGTTGATATCCTCTCAGGAGTTCCCGGGCCTTTTTGCGCAGGTCTTTTTCCAGGTCATCAACGGATTTGACCCGCGAATAAATGGGCATGGTTGATGAGCCCATTTCTTTGGCGATGGCCCTGGCGGAAACACCCTCCCACCCCTTTTCCCGAATTAGGGTAAGAGCGGCATCCAGGATTTGCTCAAAGGAATAAACGCTGGGCTGTTTCATACAATCACCCCTCTATAACTACTTGAAAATATCAGCGGGGGGTTTATTGGGAATGCGGGCCACTTCTTTATCCCCGTGGAAGAAGACCGCTTCCGTCCCGGAGGTAATCTCCCCGATAACGGCAGTCGCTGCGCCCTGGGAGCGAACGGCCTCCATCACCTCATCCACGTCTTCCGGAGCCACCTGGAAGAGCATGCGGGCCTGGGTTTCGCATATGAGGATCTCTTCCGGGGTCAGATCCGGCCTCCTCAAAGGCACGGGCGACAGGTCCACCCTGGCCCCCAGGCCCCCAAAACGGACGGATTCGCTGACGGCGGCCCCGATCCCTGCCGCCCCCATGTCGGAACAGGCGTTGATCTTTCCTGTTTTAATAGCCGCCAGGGCTGAATCCATGGTGGCCCTCTCCTCCCGGAAAAGGGCCAGGGCAGGGCGCATCTCCTCCACCAATCCCGCCCGGTAAAGGGTGTCATTGCCGTCATTGTCCGTCTCCCCCACAAGAATCAGCCGGTCCCCCGCCCTTTTGGCCGGTTTTGTCAGGGGCTTGTCCGACATGAGCTTGCCAATTACCGCCACAACCACCGCCGGTACAATATCGCTGAAGGAAGTGGAAAAACCGCCTCCCACTACGAAAACATCCATGGCCGCACACATGTCCCGGATTCCCTTGACCATAATATTTACCCTTTCCCCGCTGGTCATGGTTTCACAGCTGCCGCAGGCACATTTGCCGTCAAAGCCGCAGGGGCCCACAACCACTTCCTCATCCAGGGGCCTGGTTCCGATAAAATCCAGCAAAAACATGGGCCTGGCCCCCATGGCCACCACGTCCCGCATGGCCCCGCCCGCCCCCGTCGCCGCAGCGTCGTAGGGCCTGGGCACACAGGGGGAACAGTGGCTTTCCATTTTGGCCACCATGAGGCCGCACCCGGGCATATGGAAGACAGCAGCGTCATCATTGGCATCGGGGCCCACCAGAAGGCTCCCGGGCCATGTCTTGCTTATCTGCTCGTTTAATTCTTTAAACATCCCGAAATCGATGGCTTTGTCGATGTTGTGATGCAGATGCACAAAGAGGGCGTGCATCAATGCTTTTTCTACCCTATTCATAACGTACCTCCTCGCTTCATTTTATTCCTACCTTATATTACTACTGCTTTTTCTTTTTTTCAAGATTACAGGGCCATAATAATAATTATAATGGCTGAGCAGGTAGTTACATCTTATTTAGCTATGTGCCTGAAGGCCGTGAGCCCAAAGGACCGTCATGCTGCAAAAAGTCACCCTGCCCACGGCAATCTTCAGGTAGGCCCATCTAAAAGAGGGACCTGCCAATCTCCCGGGCATAGAGTTCAGCACCCCTTGAATTGATATGGACCCCGTCAATGGTCAGGAAAAGGCCGCCTCTTCCCTGCTTTTTTCTCAGCACCTCATCAAAAGCTTTACCCACGTCGGCAACTGTGCAGCCGTGCTTTGCGGCCAGGTCCCGGATAACCTTGTTTAAGCGGGCCCTTATAAGGTTTTCCTCACCCTCCAGGTCCTCCCCCAGGCAGCTTAACGTGGTTATAATCACCTTGCCCTGAAAATTTAGTTTAACCTGCTCCAGGGTGTTGTCCAAAATACCGCCCAGCTCCTCCACTATACCTGCCGGGCCTTCCCGGCCAAACCAGGGGGCCATGAGAATATCATTGTGCCCGCCTTCCAACAGGATCAAATCAAAATCTTCTTCCCCCGCCACCAGCCTAAGAAGCCTGCGGCTTATGCCCGGCAGCGTATCTCCCGGTATCCCGTGATTTAATACAGTAATTCCGGGGTTTTGTCTTTCGATAATATCCGTGAAGTTTACCCCGATGCTGCCTTCTATTATGCTGTCTCCGATAAACAGCGCCTTCATCCTGCTACTTTCAGGAGTCATCCTTCCCGGTTCATCCTTTCTGAGTTCAAGCTTTGCGAAATTATTCCGTGGGGGAGTCATTCCGGCTGTCTTTCGCGCATTCTCTTTATAGGCGAGGCCGGCCTTC
>SLHK01000074.1 GCA_007136165.1 Syntrophomonadaceae bacterium | reverse complement strand
GGAGAAGAGTTTTTCCCGGGCGGCGGAGAATATTTTCTTGACCCAACCCACTGTCAGCGCCCACATCAAAAGCCTGGAAAAGGAAGTGGGTACCCCCCTTTTTGACCGCAGCAGCCGGGGCCTGGAGTTGACGGAAGCCGGAGAAACTCTCATCGGCTATGCCCGGGAGCTGTTAAATACCAAGGAGGAAGCCTTATCCGCCATCCAGCAAGAATCTCGGGTTATAAAAGGGCAGCTGGAGATTGCTGCCAGCAGCGTTCCCGGTGCTTACCTTCTGCCCGGCCTTTTCCTGTCTTTCAGGCAGAAGTACCCGGAGGTGTCTTTTTCTGTCCTGATGCGGGATACCAAGCAGGTCATTAAGTGCATTAAGGACTACACCTACAACCTGGGGTTTATAGGGGAAGCCGTCAAAGACGAGGAAATTGAAAAGATTCACCTGATGAAGGACGATCTGATTTTAATAACACCCCCCGATACCTTGCTTTCTCCCGGGGAGGAAGGGAGTTCCCCGGCCCTGCCGGAGGTTGAATTGTCCCGGTGCCGCGGGCTGCCCTTTATTCTTAGGGAGCCGGGCTCCGCCACCCGCTTGGCCTTTGAGAAGGCCCTCAGGAAACGCTTTGGGCGGGAGGAGAAGCTCAACATAGCGGCCTACATGGAAAGCCAGGAAGCTGTAAAAGAAGGGGTAAAAAAAGGCCTGGGGGTTACAGTAATCTCCCGGTATGCCGCAGCCGCTGAGCTTAAGGAGGGTTCCGTCCGGGGGTACAGGCTGAAAGACGTGCCCATGGAGAGGAGCTTTCACCTGATTCTTCGCCATAAGAGAACCCTTCCGCCCCTGGCCCAGGTTTTTTTGGACTTTTCAAAGGACTATTTTCATGGGATGGCAGGGGAATCATGAACAAAAGAAGCTATTTCACTTTCCCCAGCATTCATTTTGCCATCCAGGCGGAAAAGATTTTAGGGAAAAAGGGCTGTGATTTTAAAATGGTGCCGGTTCCCCGGTCCATCAGTTCCAGCTGCGGTACGGCCCTACGCTGTGCTCCGGGAGATGCCGACGCCATATTGGCATATTTACAGAAAGCCCATGTACCTGTAGAATCCTATCATGAGCTGGAAGAGAAAGATTCTTCGGGAATCTTTTCCTTTCTGGCCAGGGATAAAAAGAGGCGACAGTAAGGGAGGATTTTTGTGGGCGAGAAAAAGTACTACTACTTCGACAATGCTGCCACGTCCTGGCCCAAGCCCGAGGCAGTCTACCGGGCTGTTGATACCGCCCTGCGTTCGGGAGGCAGTCCCGGCCGTTCCGGTCACCAGCGCACTCTAGCGGCGGAGCGGCAGCTCTTTGAAGCCAGGGAGAAGGTGGCAGCCTTCTTTGGAGCCCAGGAACCCTCCTCTCTCATCTTCACCTTGAATGCCACCGATGCCTTGAACATGGCCATTAAGGGGTTGCTTAACAAGGGGGACCACGTCCTCACCACCCCCTTTGAACACAACTCCGTAGCCAGGCCTTTAAATGCTATGGCCAGGGACGGGATAATAACCGTGACAGAGATTCCCTGCACCGATGAGGGCACCCTGGATTTAAGGGAGCTTTCTTCCCTTTTTCGCCCCAATACGGCCCTGGTTGCTGCGGCCCACGCATCCAACGTCTCAGGCTACCTGCTGCCCGTGAAGGAGCTGGCGGCCGCTGCCCAGGCCAGGCAGGTGCCCTTTCTCCTGGATGCCGCCCAAACCGCCGGGGTATATCCCCTGGATGTAAAGGACCTGCCGGCGGATATGCTGGTTTTTGCCGGCCACAAGGGAACCCTGGGCCCCCAGGGGGTGGGGGGGCTAATCCTCAAAGAAGGGATAGGCCTGCGCCCCTGGAGGGAAGGGGGTACAGGCAGCCGCTCCCATGAGGTCCTGCAACCTGCAATAATGCCGGATTACCTGGAAGCGGGGACCATGAACATGCCCGGTATTGCCGGCTTGCAGGCGGGGATTGCCTACATCCAGTCGGTGGGTTTGGAAAATATCCGCTCTCATGAGGTTAAACTGGCCTCTATGCTGCGGGAAGGGCTAAAAAAGATTCCCGGCACCAGGGTTTACGGGCCCGCCGACCCCAAGGATGGGGTGGCGGTGGTCTCCTTCACCCTGGAAGGGGTGGACTGCGGCGACGTGGGCTTTATCCTGGAGGAGGTCTACGGGATCCTGTGCCGCACGGGCCTTCACTGCGCCCCCGGGGCCCACAGATGCCTGGGCACCTTTCCCCAGGGAACCATTCGCCTCAGCCCGGGATTTTCCACCTCGGAAGAAGACGCAGCCTACGTCCTGAAAGCTGTGGCAGAAATCGCCGCCGAAGCAGGCCTATAGAAGCAGTAAAGGTGGCAAGGGGGGCAGGGTAGCAAATGGGGACGGTCGTTATTGCTAGTAAAACTAGCCCGGCAGATTAGCCCCAAAAAAAAATTGACACCACACCGGGAACTTGTTATAATTATCTTTAATATTCATACCTCAAGACTAAAGGCCATGAAAGGGAATAGTAGGAAAGAAAACCTGCCAGAGAACGGTGCCCAGCGGCTGAAAAGCACCGTCAGGGATAATTTCTGAAACCCGCCCTGGAGCCCCTGATGAAGAATCAGTAGCGGAGCCCAACCGTTATCAGATGGGAGGGTATAACCCTGCAAAGGCAGGGCGTACCTGATAGAGGGAATGCTTTTGGCATTAACCAAGGTGGTACCGCGAAAGAAGTCTTTCGTCCTTAGGGATGAAAGACTTTATTTTTTTAGACAACAAGGGAGGGTCATCAATGAAGGGATTGGGGAAGATTGCCTTTATCGGCGCCGGAAACATGGCGGAAGCCATGCTCCAGGGGATGTTGGCCGGAGGAATATGCCGGGCGAAGGATATATTCGTTACCAACAAAGAAGACAGCCGGCGTTTGTCTTGTCTTAAGCAGCGCTATGGGGTCAACACCAGTGCGGAGAAAAAGGAGGTTATTGAGGATGCCGCTCTTGTCCTCCTCCTGGTGAAGCCCCAGGACATGGAAGAGGTCTTAGGTGAGATGTCTTCTCTCATTGACAGCTCACAACTGGTAGTTTCCATGGCTGCGGGAATCTCTCTCCCCTGGTTGGAAAAAAGGTTGGGCCCGGGAATTCCCGTGGTAAGGGTTATGCCCAATCTTCCCTGTCAGGTGAAGGAGGGAGCCGCAGCTGTCAGCATGGGCACCTGGGCCCGGTCCCGGCACAAAAAGCTTGCGGATAAACTGTGGAGCCCCATAGGCCTGGTGGTGCATGTCAAGGAGGAATTGATAGATACCATTACCGGCTTAAGCGGCAGCGGCCCGGCCTATGTATTCATGATGATTTCTGCCCTGGCCGATGCAGGGGTACAGTCGGGTTTAACGGGGGAAGTAGCCTTTCCCCTGGCGGTGCAAACGGTTTTGGGAGCAGCAAAGCTGGTCAAAGAGAGCGGCCTGGATTCAAGCCAACTGGTTCAGCTGACTACGTCCAAAGGAGG
>SLHK01000225.1 GCA_007136165.1 Syntrophomonadaceae bacterium | reverse complement strand
GGTGCTGGACACAAAGTCCCAGAAGCCGGATTACAAGTCCCTGGTCATCGGCATCAACCGGCCCCGGGAGGAACTGTACAGCCGCATCGAAGAGAGGGTGGACAAAATGATGGAGGCGGGGCTGCTGGAGGAAACGGAGGGGCTTCTGGCCAGGGGTTACTCCCCCCATTTAAAACCCCTGCAGGGGTTGGGATACCGGCACATGCTTCTTTACCTGCAGGGGAAGGCCGGCCTCGATGAAGCGGTGGCCCTTTTGAAAAGGGATACCCGGCGGTTTGCCAAGAGGCAGTTGACCTGGTTTAAAAAAAACAGGGGAATTATTTGGTTTACCCTGGAGAATGATACATATGAGGGAGTTGTAAAAAAAATTTGCCAAAAAGTTGCAGGAGAATTCTCCCCCGGTCTAGAATAGGATTAGCAAAAGAGTATGGAGGGATTACTGTAAATGAACAAGGGACCGATTAACTTGCAGGACAATTTTCTCAACCAGGCCAGAAAAGATAACATGCCCATGCAGATATTTCTCGTCAACGGCTATCAAATAAAGGGCACCGTCCGCAGTTTTGATAATTTCACCATTCTTTTGGATGTGGACGGGCGGCAGCAGCTGGTCTACAAACACGCCGTTTCCACCGTAGTCCCGGCCCGGAACATGACTCTTACCTCAGGGGAAGAAGCTTGAGGTCCAGCACGGCAGCGAACTAATTTATAAAGCACAAAACAGCCCTGTCACGGGGCTGTTTTTTGTAATATTGAATAAGCAAAAACATCCTCCCCCGCTGCAGCGTATAATAGCATATAAGCCTTGCGCGAGGGGGAGGACCATGCCAAAAATCACTTTTTCCCGGGGCCGAAAAACCGGTGCCAAAGCGCCCCCGCCCAGGTACCGCTGGGTGGAGGGAGGGCCCAGAAAAGTTGCTGCCGCCGGAGGGCCCGGGGGAGGATCTGGAACCAAAGCCGGAGAGGGGGCTGAAGGGCCGCAGGACCCGCTGCTGGACCTGGATAACCTGACAGGGCTGGAAAAAGTTAAGGAAATCATCAAGGAAATAACGGCCTACGCCAAGATGCAAAAAATCCGCCAGGCCCATAACTTGAAAAGCGCCCCCCTGGTCCTGCATATGGTCTTTAAGGGAAACCCGGGAACGGGTAAAACCACGGTGGCCCGCATCCTGGGCAGGTTGTTTCAGGATATCGGCATCCTGCCCAAAGGCCACCTGGTGGAAATAGAGAGGGCAGACCTGGTGGGGGAGTACATCGGCCACACGGCACAAAAGACCCGGGTGCAGATAAACAAGGCCCTGGGGGGAATCCTCTTCATCGACGAGGCCTATTCCCTGGCCAGGGGGGGAGACAAAGATTTCGGCAAAGAAGCTATAGATACCCTGGTGAAGGCGGCGGAAGACCACAAGGACCAGCTTATCGTCATCCTGGCGGGCTATAAAAAAGAGATGGAACTATTTATGCTGTCGAACCCCGGCCTTAAGTCCAGGTTCCCCATCCAGATCACCTTTCCCGACTACCGTCGGGAGGAGCTCATGGAAATAGCCGGCAAAATGGCCCGGGAGCGGGAGTATATAATGAGCAAAGCTGCGAGGAACTACCTGTACAACTTCCTTGAGGATGTCAACGCCAAAACCTTGAACTTCAGCAATGCCCGCCTGGTGCGGAACTTGATTGAAAAAGCTATCCGCAAGCAGGCCGCCCGGCTGGTCCATTCCCATAACCCGTCCAGGGAACAGCTGGTCAGCCTGGAAGAGGTTGACTTTGCCGTGGATGAAGGGGAGGCACCGGAAGACCGCTTCTATTACCTGCAATACTGAATGAAGAGGTGACCGCCCCGGAAAGCAAGGCCTCCTGTATAAGTACCTCCGGGCTTTCCCAAGCCCGGAGATTTTTGGCTTACTGGCGGACAGTGGGCCTGAACATGTCCAGAAGGCCCAGTGCCACGTGAGCCAGGCCAAAACCTGTGACCCCGGCGCCCAGACGGCCGCCAATGAGCCGGCCGGCACCTGTAACGATGGCTCCCAGGCCCATGACCACCATGCTGGTGGTCTCGGGAGAATCCATTTTGCCTTCCATGAGCAAGGCAATCACCTCCAACCTTAGTATGCCACTTGATGAGGAAAAAAACTAAGAAGCAGCCAGGAGGGGAATAACTTTGCCAGGGCCTTAAAGAATATGGTAAAATTAGATAGTTTCATTAGATATTCTCTAGGATAGAAAGGGGTTATGGCTTGGAAAAAGCAGTGCTGGCAGGCCTCATTTTAAAAAACACTTCTGCCTGGCAGGCGGAAGAAACCATGGCCGAACTGGAAGAACTGGCCAAAACCGCCGGAGCCCGGGTTCTGCACGTGGCCCTGCAAAAACGGGACACTCCTGATACCTCCCTGTACATGGGCAAGGGGAAGGTGGAGGAGCTCCGTCTCCTGGCAGAGGAGTCTCAGGCTGATGTGGTCATCGTAGATGCGGAACTGACCCCCACCCAGGGGAGGAACCTGGAAGAGGCCCTGGGGTGTAAAGTTGTGGACAGGACCGCTCTAATCCTGGACATCTTCGCCACCCGGGCCCGCAGCCGGGAGGGCAAACTGCAGGTGGAGCTGGCCCAGCTGAACTACCTGCTGCCCCGCCTTGCCGGTAAAGGGACGGCCATGTCCCGGTTGGGGGGAGGCATCGGCACCCGGGGCCCCGGGGAGACAAAACTGGAAATGGACCGGCGCAGGATTCGCCGGCGGATTACGAACCTGAACAAGGAGATTGAGAAAATTAAAAAGCACCGGATGGTCCAGAGGCAGTCCCGCAAGAAGAACAGAGTCCCCACCGTTGCCCTGGTGGGCTATACCAATGCCGGAAAATCCACCCTTTTTAACGCCATAACCCGGGCGAATACCTTTACCGAAGACAAGCTCTTTGCCACCCTGGACCCTTTGCTGCGGAGAGCCAGGCTTCCCGCGGGGCAGGAAATAATTTTGGCGGACACCGTGGGTTTTATCAGAAAGCTGCCCCACTTTCTGGTGGCATCCTTCAGGGCCACCCTGGAAGAGGTAAGGGAGGCAGACCTCCTCCTCAATGTCATCGATGTAAACCACCCCGCCATGGAGGAGCAGCTGACCTCCGTCTTGACGGTCCTGGATGATATCCACGGGAAAGAGCCCTACGAGCTCCTGGCCGTCTTTAACAAGGCGGACATTCTGGGAGATGAAACCTCCAGGGCCAGGCTTAAAAGGGATTATCCCGACAGCGTCCTTATATCCGCCCTCAAGGGGACAGGCATTCAAGAACTCATGCTTTTGGTGGAAAATAAATTGAAGCTCATGGATTTCAGGAGGGGTTATATCTGAAAAGCTGGTTGGAACTCCTAAACCTTTCCCCCATGGTCCAAAAAAGGGTCCGTGAGGCACAAGAAGCCGTCGCCGGGGTCCATTCATCAGTGGAAGAGGTCAAGTCCTACAACCAGGTCCGGGTCCTGGAAGGCTTCCGGCAGGTTCGCATAACGGAAGATGAT
>SLHK01000052.1 GCA_007136165.1 Syntrophomonadaceae bacterium | reverse complement strand
GCCGGGCTTGATACCAAAACGCTCTCTGCTGTGAATCCATTGGAGGGCTTCCCGGTAATCCAACTCCTTCACCTTCTCCGCTCTTTTAAACCCATATTACATATTACATCAACCCCTCTGAACAATCAAGGGTTTTTTATGGTACAAAGCGGACAGTTCCCATAGGACAAAAGGACATAAGGCCCCGGCACCAGAAAGCAAAAAGAAGCAAAAGGATCTTCCTCTTGCTTTAAAGATAGGGTTACTTTGATTACAGGCCTTCAGCCTGAAGATTCGTGTCGGATTCATCGGTTTCATCCAGGCATACGGAGAGCTTCTTTTTTCCCTGCACCTTCTCTTCGTTGAGGAGGATCCTGGCATCCACTACTGTCAGGCCTTCTTCATGAACGATAACGGGGTTAAGGTCCATCTCGTGAATAACGGGATAGGCTTCGATAACCTCTGAAACTTTCACAATCAGATCCACGAGAGCCTCCTTGTCACAGGGGGGGCGCCCGCGCACGCCGTCGAGGATGGCTGCAGATTTGATCTCACCCAGCATGGAGGCGGCCCACTCCCGGGAGACGGGGAGTACCCGGAAGGAGACATCCTTCACTACTTCAACCAGAATTCCTCCCAGGCCAAACATGACGATGGGCCCAAACTGGTCGTCGTTTTTTGTGCCGATGATGACCTCGACTCCTTCCCGGGACATAGGCGATACAATACATCCCCTGATGTCAGCATCGGGCCGGTATTCCCCCGCACTTTTAATTATTTTCCTGAAGGCTTCCCGTACTTCCTCCTCGCCTTTCAGCCGGAGCTTCACTCCCCCGGCATCGGTCTTGTGGAGGATGTCGGGGGATACGATTTTCATGGCCACATCACAGCCCATTTCCCCGGCGGTCCTCACCGCTTCTTCCTCGTCCCGGGCCAGGCAGTCCGCAGACACGGGGGCGCCGTGCAGACGTAAGAGTTCCTTGGCTTCGTGCTCCAGCAAAGCCTTTCTGCCTTCGGCCAGGGCCCCGTCCAGAATTTCCCGCCCTTCCGGAAGGGCCTTTTCTCCCCAGTGAAACTGAAAACTTTTTTCCTTATGGTATTCCCGCCGATAGTTGCCGTATAAGGAAAGGGCCTCCACGCATTTGCAGGCGATCTCCAGGGAATCGTATACCGGAATGTTGTAATACCGCAGAAGGTCCAGGGAGTGGGGTTTGGCGAAATTATAAAGACTGTGGAGCACTATGGGCTTCCTTTTTTTTCTCACCAGTTTACCCATGCGGTGGGCGGCATCCTCTTCCATGAAAGCCAGCTTTTTGGCAAAGCGGATGCCGTAGCCGCCAAAAAGTCCCACCACCAGGAGACCGTGGATATTTTTGTCACAGAGCAGGATTTCCGCGCAGTCGGCAAAAATGGCCGGGTTCTGGTCGGTCCCCCCCGCCACGTCGATGGGGTTGGCCAGGGATGCGTTGGGGGGCAGAAGGGCTTTGAGTTTGTCCCGGGTCTCCTCCTGGAGCTCCGGAAGTGTAATGCCCAACTCCGTCAGGTAGTCGGCGGCGATGGTGGCATGGCCGCCCCCGTCGGCAAGAATGGCAATGGAACCTTTCTCCATCAGCGGGAGGGAGGCCAGGGTCTCGGCTATGGGAAACATCTCGTCGGAGTTCTCCACGGTGATGATACCCGCCCTCTTAAAGGCAGTCTTGGCCACCTCCGAAATCCCTGCCAAGGCCCCCGTATGGGAACCGGCAGACTTGCTGCCCTTGGCGGACCTGCCGCTCTTATACAGGATGATGGGCTTGATTTCCGTGGTCCTGCTGGCCTGCTGCAGGAACTTGCGCCCCTCCCTGAGCCCTTCAACGTACATGAGAATGGCCCTGGTACCGGGGTCTGCGGTAAAGTACTCCAGGTACTCGTGAAACCTGATATCCGCTTCGTTCCCCACGCCCACATAGTAGTTGAAGCCCGTCTGGCTTTTGAGGCCGGCTTCTGTGATCAGGGTGAGGGCAATGTTGCCGCTCTGGGTAAGGAGGGAAATGGAGCCCTGGGGCACATCTTGCAGCCCCACCAGGTTAAGGCCTTTGTGGACGCTGATCATCCCCGAGGTGTTGGGGCCGATGATCCGTATGCCCTTTTCCCTGGCCACAGCGACCATCTCCCCTTCTAAACGCTTCCCCTCCTCTCCCAGTTCGCCGAACCCCCCGGCGACGACCACGGCCCCCGCTGCCCCCTTTTCAGCGCATTCCCCCAGGATCTTTTTTAGGGTATGGGCGGGGGTGGTGATGAGGGCCAGGTCGATGTTTTCAGGAATATCCAGCACCGAACTGTAGCATTTCAGGCCGAGAATCTTCTTTTCCCTGGGATTGACGGGGTAAATGCGGCCTTCGTATTTCTCCTCCAGGAGGGTTTTAATGGCCTGGTGTCCCCGTTTTGCCTCATCTCTGGAGGCTCCGATGACGGCTATGGATTCGGCCTTAAATATTTTCTCAAGACTCATAGTATCTCTCCCTCTACCTGATTTTCTTAATCCTTGATTCTCATGCATTTATAAAGAAAATCCCTTTACTGTTCATTTCCGTTGAGATTAATCCTGGCATCAACTACTGTCAGGCCCCGGCTGTGAACAATGACGGGATTCATGTCTATTTCCTTGATCAAGGGATATGCCTGCACCATCTCCGAGACTTTCTGTATTAATTGGACGATGGCCCTTTTGTCGGAGGGCGGGCGCCCGCGAAAGCCGTCAAAGATCACCGAAGATTTGACCTCATCCACCATGGACGCCGCCCAGTATTCTGATACGGGAACAACCCGGAAAGATGCATCCTTCATGACGGAAACCATGATGCCCCCCAGGCCGAACATGACCACGGGGCCAAACTGATCATCACACCTGGTGCTGATTATGGTCTCAATTCCCTTTTCCGACATGGGCGACACCAGGCATCCCCTGATGTCTGCCCCGGGGCAGTGTTTGCTGCCGCAGGTGATTATTTTTTTGAAGGCCTGGCGAACGGCCTTCTCATCCTGTAGCCCCAGCATCACCCCTCCGGCATCCGTCTTGTACACAATATCGGGGGATACGACCTTCAAGGCCACATTATAACCGAGCTTTGCGGCAAATTCCACCGCCTCATCCTCAGTGGTTGCCAGGTAATCCCGGGGTATTTGGACTCCCTGGCACCTGAAGAGGTCCTTTGCTTCATGCTCCAAAAGAGACTTTCTGCCTTCAGCCAGGGCATTGTCAATAATTTCCTGACCTTCCCGGTGGGCATTGAATCCCCAATTTAGCTGGAAATTGCTTTCCTTATGGTATTCCCGCCGGTAGGACCCGTAGGCGGCAAGGGCCTTCACGCAGGTGCAGGCGATTTCCAGGGAGCCGTAGACGGGAATATTGTAGTATCGTAAAAGTTCCAGCGAATGGGGTTTGGCGTAATCATAAAGGCTGTGAAGCACCATGGGCTTGCCGCTGCTCTCCATCAACTTCCCCAGGCGGTGGGCGGCGTCTTCTTCCAGAAAAGCCAGCCTTTC
>SLHK01000042.1 GCA_007136165.1 Syntrophomonadaceae bacterium | reverse complement strand
TTCCATGTCCCTGTAAGTTTTGGCTGATGATTTGGTGGAAATCACGGCTTTTTGCCGCCGGTCCCGCAGGGCCCGGCCCAGATAGGTTTGGGTTTGGTACATCTCGGCGGTGTCAAAAAAATTTATCCCCCAGTCCAGGGCTGTGTGTATGATTTTGGCGCACTCTTCCCGGGACAGGTCTGCATACAGGGGCCCCATGGGCAAAATGCCCAGGCAGAACTCGGAGACGAGAAGGCCTGTTTTACCCAGGGGGTTTTTGATCATTTCTTTTGTCATAAAGGGCTGCCTCCATTTCTATCTGTGCAGGTTTCTCCTACATAATTCTCCATGCTTTTCCTTCTGTCCTGCTTCTTTCCCCCAAAGTAATTGGTGCCGGCCACCCCGATTATGATAAAAAGCCCTCCCAACAGGTGATACAGGTAAAAGGCCTCATTTCTCAGGAGGACTCCCGCCGCTACGGCAACGACGGTGGAGAGGTTGGCAAAGACGGCGGCCTGAGGAGCCGTTACTTTAGCCAGGGTGAAATTGATGAGGAAGAAAGCCGCCACCGAGGAGAAGATTCCCAGGTAGAGAAGGGATATAAAGACGCGGTTGTCCTGCAGGGGCAGGAAGTATAGGGCTGCGTTTCCCTCTACAAGGAGCCGGGTCAGGGCTGTGAGGGTAAAGGCTAATGCGCCGCCGGCCATCATATAAAAGGTCAGGGACAGGGGGGGGATGCGTTTCATCAGCCTGCGGGTCAGCAGGTTGTAAGCCGCGGCAGTCACTGCGGCAGTCATTAGCAGGAAACTCCCCAGGTAGTTGGCCGTCAGGTTTACCCTGCCCTGCATGACTACTATGAGGGAGACCCCCAGAACAGAAAGCAGGATAAAGGGAATTTGCAGTTTGCCGGGGGGTTCTTTGAGGAAGACCCCGCTAAAAATGGCCACAAAGATGGGAATTAAAGCGATCATCAATCCCGCTTCGGAGGAGGAAGTCAGCATAATTCCCGTGGTTTCCGCGGCAAAATAAAGGACGGGCTGCAGCAGTACCACCAGGAGCACTTCTCTGTCCAGAAAGCCGGTGTCCAGGGGAAAGGAGATGACCTTTAAAGCTTTGAGGGCCAGGAGCACCAGGGTGGCCAGGATAAAGCGGAAGCTCAAGAAATGAAAGGGGTCGATATGGGTTACGGCTTCCGCCGTGAAGAAAAAGGAAAACCCAAAAATCAGCGCAAACCCCAGGCCGGAGAAGATATGGGCATTATTGTCAAGAGAGGTTTTCAACCCGGGCCCCCCTTTCCAGGGCTGTATCTATTATAAACTTCTCTCATGCCTTTTAAAAGGCCTTAATAATTCCTCAATTTACCATAATTATTTTAATTTGCAGGGATTATAAACCCCGATGTAGAAAAAAATAATTAAAAGGCACTAAACTGCTAAATGGAGGAGTGACATTGTACAGTCAAGAAGGAACAGGGGTGACAGGACGGCCTCTGGTATATGGGGAAGTTCTTTTTGACCGCTTTGCAGAAGAGGGCGCAGTCCTGGGGGGTGCGCCTTTTAATGTGGCATGGCATCTTCAAGGTTTTGGCTTAAAACCCCTCTTCATCAGCCGTATCGGGGAGGATGAATTGGGTGGCACCGTTTTGCGGGAGATGAGGAGCTGGGGTATGGATACGGGAGGGATACAGCGGGATTCCCGCCATCCTACAGGGGTGGTTCAAGTCAACCTGGAAGAAGGCGAGCCCCGTTTCGAGATCCTCCCCCGCCAGGCCTATGATTTTATCCAGGCGCCGGCGGCCCTGGAGTATGTGGATGGGGAGGGCCTCTCCCTCATGTATCAGGGAACCCTGGCAGCCCGGCACCCCGAATCCCGGGCTGCCCTTAAAGACCTGACGGCCCGGCTTAAGCTGCCCATCTTCATGGATGTGAACCTGCGCCCGCCCTGGTGGGATAAAAACCGGGTAGACGGCTGCCTGCAGGCAGCCCGCTGGGTGAAAATGAACGAAGATGAACTGGCGCTGCTCACAGGCTTGGGGACAACAACCGGGGCAGAAGATGCGGAAAAGGCGGCTACCAACTTTTTGAAAACGAAGAAACTGGCCATGCTGGTGGTTACCCTGGGCTCCCGGGGCGCCTTCCTGCTGCAGGGGGACAGGAAGTTCCGCCAACCGGCAGCGCCGGTATCCCAAGTGGTGGATTCCGTTGGGGCGGGGGATGCCTTCAGCGCCGTCTGCATTCTGGGGTTAACGCTGGGTTGGGATCCCGGCCTGACTTTAGGGCGGTCCCTGGAATTTGCTTCCCGGATTGTGGAGCAGCGGGGAGCCACCGGGAGGGACCCCGGCCTGTATGAAAATTTTCTTGAGAGGTGGAAGATATGATGGAAGAGAGGGGCAAAGGCCTGTACCTGATGTTAATCAGCATCCACGGCCTCATCCGGGGGGAGAACCTGGAACTGGGGAGGGATGCGGATACGGGAGGCCAGACCACCTATGTGGTGGAGCTTTTGAAGGCTTTAGCCGGGAATCCCCGGGTGGAAAGGGTGGACCTGTTGACCCGGCAGGTCATCGACTCCAAAGTGGATGACTCCTACAGCCGGCCGGAGGAAGAGGTGGCCCCCGGCGCTTATATCATCCGCATTCCCTGCGGCCCCCGGCGCTATTTGCGAAAAGAAGTCCTCTGGCCATACCTGGAAAATTTTGCCGATATGACCCTGCGCCACCTGCGGAAAATCCAGCGCCTCCCCGATTGGATTCACAGCCATTACGCCGATGCCGGTTTTGTAGGGGCCCGGCTGGCCAATCTCCTGGGAGTGCCCTTAATCCATACGGGCCACTCCCTGGGCCGGATTAAAAAGCAGAGGCTGCTGGACAAAGGCATGCCGGAAGATAGAATTGAGTCCCGTTACAATATCACACAGCGTATTGAGGCAGAGGAAATAACCCTGGATACCGCTTCCCTGGTGGTTACCAGCACCCGGCAGGAAGTGGAGGAGCAGTACTGCCTGTATGATAATTACCGGCCCGGCAGCATGGCTGTCCTGCCCCCGGGGACGGATCTGAACCGTTTCCGTCCCCCCCGGGACGGGGAGGAGGAACCGCCTTTCAAGGGAGAGCTGGCCCGCTTTTTGCGAAATCCGGAAAAACCCATGATTCTGGCTCTCTCCCGGGCCGATGAGCGGAAAAACATTGCAGGCCTGGTGGATGCATACGGGGAAAATGACAGGCTTCGTAAGCTGGCCAACCTGGTCATCGTGGCGGGTAACCGGGAAGATATAAAGGATCTGGATAAGGGGTCCCGGAGGGTGCTGACGTCCCTGCTTCTGCAGATAGACCGCCATGACCTGTACGGTTTGACGGCCTGCCCCAAACACCACCGGCCGGAAGAAGTGCCGGATATTTACCGCCTGGCGGCTCAAAGCGGCGGTGTCTTCGTGAACCCCGCCCTGACGGAGCCCTTCGGCCTCACCCTCATCGAGGCTGCGGCCAGCGGTCTGCCGGTGGTGGCCACAGAAAACGGAGGGCCTCAGGAAATTATACAAAACTGCCAAAACGGTTT
>SLHK01000066.1 GCA_007136165.1 Syntrophomonadaceae bacterium | reverse complement strand
GTTTTTCCGTTGGAAAAGGGGAGATATTTGGCCTTTTGGGCCCCAATGGTGCCGGGAAGACCACCACCCTGGAGTGCCTGGAGGGATTGCGGGTGCCCGAAGGGGGCACCGTCAGCATTATGGGGGCGGACCCCTTCCGGGAACCGGGCCGCCTCCGAAGTATTATTGGTGTACAGCTGCAAAGCAGCGGTTTGCCTGCCACCATCAAGGTGCGGGAAGCCATGCAGTTTTTCAGCGCTTACCATCAGGTGCCCCCCCGTATAGACCTGCTGGAGCGCTTAAACCTGGGGGACAAAAAAGGAGCAGAGTTTCATACCCTGTCCACGGGGCAGCAGCGGCGGCTGGCCCTGGCCCTGGCGGTGGCCCACGGACCCGCTGTCTTATTCCTGGATGAGCCAACGGCGGGATTGGATGTAGCCAGCCGTGCGGAGCTTCATCGCCTGATGGAGGAACTTAGGGCGGCGGGGACTACCATTTTGCTATCCACCCACGACATGGCCGAGGCGGAAGAGATGACGGACAGGGTGGCGATTCTCCTGAAGGGCCGGATTGTAACAGTGGGTACCCCCCGGGAACTGACGGCTGCCGGCTCCGGCTTGACCAAGATTTCTGTGCGCACTGCCGGCAGTACCGCTGCGGGAGTTTCATTCCCCGGCATCGTTAAGCATTTGACCCGGGAAGACTACAGCATATTCTATACCGGCGACATCGGCCCTTCGGTATCGGCCATCATCGCTTATATTGAAGGCAAGAAGGATACCCTGATTGACCTTCGGGTGGAGCGGCCCACCCTGGAAGAACGCTTCCTGGAGCTGACGAAGGAAGGTGCTGCCTCATGAGAGCTTTTGCGTATCATTTTTCCTTTGAGTTTTTTACCGGACTTAGAAACAGGACCCTTTTACTCATGATGTACCTGCTGCCTTTGGGTTTTCATTTCATGATGGGGCTGATGATGGTGGATATAAATCCCTTTTTCCAGGAAACCATGATACCGGCCATGGTTATTTTTTCCATCCTGTCAGGGATGATCCTGGGGCTGCCTCAACCCCTGGTAGAGGCCCGGGAGGCGGGTATCTTTCGCAGCTATAAAATAAACGGGGTTCCTGCCGCCTCCATCCTGGTGATTCCGGCCCTTTCCGCCCTGATCCATGCGTCCATCGTTTCCCTGGTGATAGTGGTTACCGGCTCCCTGGTCTTTCAGGCACCCCTGCCCGTCAACTGGCCGCCCTTCGTGCTGGTTTTTGTAATCCTGGCCTGCACCTGCTCGGGCCTGGGGGTACTAATCGGCGTTGTGTCCTCCAGTTCGAGAGTCACGGTTCTCTGGTCCCAGTTGATTTACCTGCCCTCCATGATGGCGGGGGGATTAATGGTGCCCCTGCAGATGCTGCCGGAAGCCTTGATGCGGGTTGCCCGCCTGCTGCCCGCTTCCTATGCCATGGATGCCTTCAAGGGGATGGCCATGGGTATGCCCATAGACTACAATCCCCTTTGGGCCCTTTTGATATTGGCGGCGTCGGCGGTTTTAGCCTTCGCACTGGCCCTTTTCCTGTTTAGTTGGGACAGCAAAAACACGGCCCGGCGGAGCCCTCTGCCGGCCCTGCTGGTACTTTTACCCTATATCATGGGCATGATTTTCCTCCCCCTGGGAGAGAGAATGGATTTTCTGGCCGCCATCTTATAGCCAGGGGAAATTGGGACAGGGGGAAAAATGGGACAGGGGACAGGCACCTTGTCCCTTTTTTGCTGGAGGGGGCCAGGGGGAGGCGGGCCAGGGGAAGGCGGGCCCGTTCCCTTTTTTTTGGGGAATCCAGTAACGAATTTTTGTATTAGGCAGATACCTGGGAGACAAAAAAACCGTCCCAGCCTCTTCCCTTAAGTTGATACTAATTGGTATAATAATGTACCGATAACTTAATAATAATTTATTATAGTTGACTTAAGTTTTTGATAGTTGTATAATTGGAGTGGAGGTGGTTTTCTATGGCCAATGATAATGAATTGATAACGGCTCATGCTCTGGCAGAGGTTTTGGGCCTTTCGGTGGAAACAATCTGGCGGTATACCCGGGAGGAAAAAATACCTTTTGTTAAACTGGGAGGAAAGCAGTACCGCTACAGGTTGGCGGAGGTGGTGGAAGCCCTCCAGGAGCCCTCTATCCGGGAAAAGGAGGGTGATTATTCCCTGGAACGCGAAAATAAGTTCACTTACCTGGACTATCTGAAAATACCGGAGGAACCGGGGTTCCGTTTTGAGATTCTTGAAGGGATCCTGGTGAAAGAACCTTCCCCCAGCGTCATGCACCAGCGGGTTTCCCGCCGGCTGCAGAGGATTTTGGAAGATTATTTTTGGGAAGTTGATTCTAAGGGAGAAATTTTTGATGCCCCTTTGGATGTGACCTTTTTGGATGTAACCGTGGTGCAGCCGGATATTCTTTATGTGTCGGGGGAACAAAGCCATATAATCAAAGATGCCCGTATTGACGGTCCTCCTGCCCTGGTGGTGGAAATCCTTTCTCCCTCCAGCATACGCAAGGACCGCCTGCAAAAGCTGCAAATATACCAAAAGGCTGGAGTTCTCCATTATTGGTTGGTTGACCCGGAGGAAAGGACCCTGGAATGTTTCTACCTTAGGGAGGGGGCTTATTCCCTGGTAGCTGCGGGAATGGACGAGGATGTAATGGAGCATCCCCGGTTTTCCGGCCTCAGCATTCCCTTAAAGGAACTGTGGAAAGGCCCCGGGCCTTAGATACCCCGGGAGGCCGCCTCAGGACTGGTTCAGCCAGTCCCGGATACGAAAAGCCATCTCCAGGCTGAGGCGGTTTTGGGGGTGCAGGTAATTTTCGCCTAAGACGGCGGCGATTTTTCCCAGGCGGTGGTAGAGGGTTTGCCGGTGGATAAAGAGTTTTTCGGCTGTTTCCTGTTTATTGCAGCCCTGCTCCAGGTAGGTCCTCAAGGTTAGCAGCAGGTGTGTGGGGTGCTGCCTGTCGTGCTCCACCAGAGGCCCCAGGTAATCATCGGCAAAGGCGGCCAGGGCCTCCTGGCCTTGATGGAGGAGGAAAAGCCGATAGACCCCCAAGTCGCTGAAGAAAGGGCTGGAGGATTCTTTCCCCAGGGCCAGCACCTGCTCCGCTTCCGTAAAGGCCCGGCGTAAGCCGGTATAGTCCGCCGGGGAACTGCTTACTCCAAAATTTAATGTGTTTTGGCTGCCCAGGGCTTCCCTGCAGCTTTTTTTTAGTTCTTTTATGGCTTCAGCTACTGCTTCCTGCCCCAGTAGTTGCTCCTGCCCTCTGACCCTTGAAGAAATGGTGAGCAGCAGGTAAAGGCGGTCCCCCTGGCTGTACATAAGGGAGCGGAACCCCCGGCGGGTCAGGATGGCCCGGAAGATGGCCAAATAATCCAGGAAGGGGGGATAGGCCTCCCTCCCGGCAGAGGGTATGTCATCTTCTTCATTTCCGACCTGCATTACGGCGGCCCAGCAGATGGCCTTTTCTCCGGTTTTGTGCGAACCCAGCACCTCCTGAAGACGGCCCGGGC